>NZ_CP177329.1:300000-512733 GCF_046843095.1 Bartonella sp. DGB2 | reverse complement strand
AATCATTGCGGTGCGAAAGCCCCGTATCGGGCTCATAGCTATAGCGCACGCTGTGCACCACTACCGCTTCATCGCTTGGCGCCATATGGGTGCAATAGATGATGTCGTAATAAAGGGTCGCCCAAAGGGCAAGTGTCGTTCCTTTTGCGCCCCCATGATACTCCCATTGGGTCAATAAGCAGCTTTCTACCAATCTATTAAGATTAGGCGCTTGATAGAGAATGGTTTCGACATCCCATGTCAAACGATCCATATCATCTTCCTGCTCATAGCCCGCTATGCAACATTCAATCGCTATATGCAGGGTACGCCGCCGCATACCGTAGTCTTGCACTTGCTCAAGGTCTAAATCCTCACCTAATGTGTAAACAAGTAGAGCAGGGAATATATCTTTGTTAAGCGCAAACGCCCGTTGCGCAAACACATTCTTGCCAGCTATGGTGTTTCCAGCCTTAAGCAGGTCAATAATCGTGTTGCGAATAAGTAGGCGATGGGTGCTCATATTATAGCGCTTCCTATCAGGCGTGGTCTTCTACTAAAGCCACTTTCATCATACCGCTGGTCGAGGTGATCACATCACTAATGATGAAGGTCTCCTGATCCAAAACAACCCTATCACCTTGTTTGGGGGCACCGCCTATATCGCTAAGGCGAATATCAAGCATTTTAATAGGATTGGTAAAATCTGTTGTGCCATAGACGGGGTCTTGCGCATAGGTCTCATCATAAATGGCGCTTATGCTAAAAACTTCGCCCGTAGTTTTGCGTGTATAGGTTAGAGCCCTGCCAAAGGTCTCACATAAGACATCATTCATGGCCTTAAGGTTAGCGTTCCAGTTCTCAATCATGATTAAGCCTGCTATTGCTCTGTGCACCAAGCCGATCAAGGGGAATAATTTTTATTATGTTGTCTCCATCATGGATATCAACAAAAGGGGCATTGCATAGGCGCGTTTCAAACACACCAAGGCCTTTAAAAAAGCCTTTTACATTTTTTGATGCAGGTGGCTTGGCTTTAGCTGTTTCTGGCGCCTTAGAAAATCCAATGCCGCGCAATAACATTTGCGGCTGAGCACAAATAAACAAACCATTGCTAGAAATACGCGGCCGTATCCACGGGGTTTGCGCATCACCCATGAAAACCTCTGTATACATCTCAAGCACGCTATCATGAGCGCCTTCTACCGCGTCGTTGCGCGTGAAGATCTCGTAAAAAAGCCCTCCCATCCCTTGCGGGATGAATTGACATTCATTGGACTTCATACCGATTGCATCGGGTATGCCAAAGCGCGCACGTCCCTCATAATCACTAACGCCATGATAATCCATGAATGTAATACCACCATAGGTAAAGCCGCCCTCAATGGCCTGAGCCTGTACCTGTGGGTGCTGGATAAGCGCATCGTAAAATGCCTCTCCACATAGGGCAAGGGCACTTCCATTTGTGGGGAAGGCACCATGGCAGGCGCGTTTCATCGCCTCTATCACATGGCTACAAAGACTTGCAATGTCTGTGTCACTATCATCAAGGTTAAATTGGATAGGCTCTGGCCGCTTAATGCCAAAAACATCAAACCAATCAACCAATACACTGCCATTCACGTCATAAACTACGCCTTGCATGGCACCAAAGCGAAAGATCTCAAAGATTAGGTCCATGTTTTCGATAAGGGCAGGAATGGCCGCTTTGGCCTTTGTCAATAAGACCTTATCAATCTCTTGAGCAGAAAGCTTAGACCCATCTTGCAATGGGTCTAAGGTAATCAAGGCCTCGCGTACAAAACCATGGATGATGATAGAGCGCGTCTTCTCTTGCACAGAAGCTACTTGCGCGTGCAACACCCCCCGCTCAATAGGGCGAATGACATCGTCTTTTACCTCAAGCCCGATAATCTCTTGAGCACCAGTCTCAGCAGAAATGTTATCCAGCCCAAGCGCAGACAATACTTGCAACCTATCCATTGTTCATCCTAAAGCGTTTTGTTTAATTGCCTTTGTTGTAGTACTATGTTATACATGTATGACAAGGGCACTAATTATGGAGAGAGAACGTTCATGCTAGCAGTGCGATTACCCGAAGACTTAGAACAAAGGCTCTCCCAATTAGCGAAGCAAACGGGGCGTAGTAAGTCTTTTTATCTACGAGAAGCTCTAAATAATTATATTGATGATCTCGAAGACCTTTATCTAGCTGAACAAAGGATGACGGAATTACGCTCAGGTAAAAGCAAGGCAATACCTCTAAAAGATGTTTTGGCTGATTATGACATGGGCCATTGAATTCGTTCCCGCGGCTGTGCGAGAGTTAAAAAAGCTTGATAAACAAGTAGCACAGCGGATTTTAACAGTTCTTCATGAGCGCATAGCACCCCTTGATAACCCCCGTAGCATAGGCGAGGCATTAAGGGGGAATCGTTTGGGCGAGTTCTGGAAATACCGTATCGGCGATTACCGTATTATTGCTAATATAGAGGATAAAACTCTTACCATTGTTGTTTTACGCGTTGGTAATCGCCGCGCTATTTACCGCTAGCTCTAATGGTTTATTTCTTTGTCACGCCTTTGATGAGCATTTCGGGGCGTGTACAGATAAAGAGGGGGTAGCTATAGACTTCAGGTCGCACCCAAAAATCACGCGCTATGTCGCGGATGAGCATTGAGTAAAGGGGGCGGCCGATGGTATTAGCAAAGGCAAAGCTCTCACAAGGCGAGAAGGCCTGTTGGAACACCCCAGGTGTATTAACGGGCACAAATTGGCATTCATTAGGTCTAATCCCTAAAGCACGTTTTGTACCTGCTTGTGCTTTATCGTCATAATCATCAACGCCACGATAGTTGATAAAGCGGATGCCACCATAGTCAAAACTTGCAAAAGAACCGCTTTGTAGTACCGATGCGGTCGCCGCTCCAAAAGAGCGGTTAAGGGTTTGGGCATTTTGGGTATTGAGAAACGTTTCACGCACGGTTTTATGGTTGGTGAGATCATCAAAAAACTTATCGCCACAAAGCCCTATGACACTAGAGCCTAAACGATAAGCCCCTTTTGAAGCCCGTTGCATTGTCCGAATAATCTCACGACAAATGCGCTCAACTTGCGTTGTTTCGCTATCCAAAGCAAAGTTAATATCTTGGGGAGGGGTGATACCCCATTCCTTAAACCAATCAATAATCACCGAGCCATCAGCATCAAGAACAACCCCTTGGATTGCACCAAACATATGGCTTTCAAGGGTTACTTCCATATCGCTTGTTAGGCGATCTTGAGCGCGCGATATATATTCAATGGCGGTTTCTAATTCGCTCTCACTGCCAAAAGCCCGTACGTTTTGGATTTCAGAGGCAGACAAAGTATTGCCCTTGGCAAGACGCACCGTTCTAAATGCACGGATATCGCGGCGCTCGCGTCCCGCTTCTTCCAGTGGTGCACCGCGCTCTGATGTACGAATGATTTGCAATTGGTTATTGCGTCGTTCAATGGCCACATGGGTTGTGGAAATAGGCACATCATCAAACAGCTTAAGAGAGCCAATGAGATCTGGCTTAAAATCATAATAATCCAGTGCTTTGGTCATGTTTATTGCCGAAAAGGCATCATCATTAAAGATATCTATTTGCATGGGGCTTTGTCCTTTAGCGTAAAATGATGGTTGCTAACGCCAAGGCATCTATGGCTTTTTGACGTTGCTCTGTTGTTATTTTTTTTGGCCAAATTAGCTCCGATGCTTTGACCGCCGTTTGCCGTAGCGTAACAACAGCGCGCCGCGGTGTGGATGAAGGCTCAACATTGTCATAGGCAATAGCGCTTGCTACTTCGCTACCATCGGTTGCCGTTGGGTTTAGCGGCACATACTGGCCATTGCCAACAAGCTTGGCCATCACCGTGCCTGCCTCTACTTGATCTCCCGCGGCAAAGGTGACGCTTTCACGGGAAAGGTGGATATCGTCGCTAATGAGATAGGCGCCCGTGCGGCGCCCTTCATAAGAACATTTGCCATTCTACACTTTCCCTTTTTTCCATTTCCAGATGCTGAGTTTCTTTGATTGGCTGATCTCGCCCGCACTTGTGTTTGCATAAGGAGAGATTGTTTTACTGCAGCTAGCTTCTACTAAGGCGTCTAGAACATGCTGTTGGGCTTGTTCTACGCTCAGCCGCTTATCGATAGCCGCTTGAGCGTTAAAGCGTGCTCCAAGGCTCTGCGCTTGTTTCTCTATTGCAAGCAAGCGGGCACAGCGCTGGCGCTCGTGCTTTATCCCAGCCTTGCTAGGGCGGCCTTGCGGCTTGTCTTTCTTGTCTTCTTCTTCGTCATCTTCTGGATCGGTGCTTTCGCCGGAGTCGCGTTCTTCATCGTCGTCTTGTTCTTCATCACCTGTGTCGTCCTCGTCGTCTTCTTCTTCATCAGGCAGGGTGTCTTTGCGTTTTTTTTCGATTGCATCGTCATCATTTTGCTCGAGGCGGTAGTTTCGGTAAGCCATACGTTTTGTCCTTCTTGCGTTTTTGTGGTCTCTATGAGTTGTTGTAAAGCTGTATCAAATGTTCCAAGACGATCAGCCAAGCCCTGTGTGAGTGCCTCTTGTCCTAAAAATGTGTCGGCACGTGTATCAATGATCTGCTGGCGTGAACATTTGCGCGCCTTTGCCACCAGATCGACAAACATATGATAGAGCGTATCGCAATCCTCTTGGATTTTAGCCCGTGCGCCATCGCTTAAGGGTTCATGCGGATTGCCATCTACTTTATTTTCCCCCGCAAATATGTAAGTCCAGCGCAGCCCTTCTTTTGCATCCGCCTTAGATTGATCCATATGGGCTGTTACCACCCCGATAGAGCCCACATCACTTGTCCGGCTTAGCCATATTTGCTCAGCCGCACAACTGATGGCATAGGCGGCTGAACAGGCCATTTCATTAGCATGCGCCCAAATAGGTTTTTGATAGCTACGCGATAAAGCACGCCACTCCTCCACAAGATCAAAGACGCCGCCCGCTTCACCGCCATAGCTATCAATATCAAGTAAAACAGCGCGCACATCCGGTGCGCTCACCGCTTCTATAAAGCTTGCCCGCAAGCCATCATAAGAGGTTAGCCCCGATTGTGCGGCCATAAAGCCGCCACGGCGCACCAAAGTGCCATGAACAGGAAGAATAGCGATGCCGTCCACTACTTGATGTGCTTCAGGCAAGCGTGTCTCATCACTATTCTTGATAAAGGCACCGATTTGCCCTGTAAGGCGCGGCGAAAGCGCGCTCAAGATTGTGTCTAGCTTTTCTGGGGTAATCATATGCGGGCGGTTATAGAGCCGCGCAAGACAATGCACAAAGTCCATCTGATACCCTATCGCTTTAGGCCGCATTCTCAGATATGAGAGCGTTTTGTTTATCTTCGTCATTGCTATCATCATCAAGCAGGACGGTTGTGGGGGCTGGGGTCTCAGTATCAAAATGCAGACCACGCCTTAGTGCTTCGCTTCGCTCTTCTTCAATCTCTGTGTAAATATCATCGCGACTATAGCCACGCTCATTTAAGGCTTGCGTTAAGCTTTTTAGACCCGCACGGATTTCTTCCTTCTCGGCGGCGATGTCCTTTAACGGATCGACCATTTCCAATTGCGCGGCATGGCTCTCTGATTGCAACCAAGGTAAGGGATTGTGATCATAGTCGGGTAAGTCTATGGCACCCACCAATACAGCCATTTCCACAAAGCGCTTCCACACGATGCGGTTTAATTGAAAGGCCATGACATTGGCTCGCCATTGCCTAATATGGCGACGAAACTGAATAATGGATGTGCGCACATTGGAGAAATTGCCCCGCGTCACATCGCCGCTCACCGTTGAATAGGGCATGTTCAGACCAGCGCAGATTTTTAACAAATTGCGGTATTGAAACGGTTCATAAGAGCCGCCCACCTCGGCGGGCGCAGAAAAGCGAATATCTTGGCCATTCTCTAATACCGTAACCAAGCCTGGAGCCAGTTCCAATGGTGTCTCCTTCACCACCGGCTAGGGAGGCTGTATTCATAGTGCGCTCCGCTTGTACATCTGGGGTGAGCGGATTACTCTCACCACCTAAAATAAAAGCGGTAAAAAGCGCTGTGGTCTTTTTGCGATCAAGCTCAGCATCATCATAAGCGGCCAATTGAAACAATTGCACCATACTGCGGGTGATCTTTGGTGTGCCGCGCAATTGTTGGGCTTGTCGGCGTTCTTTAATATGGATGATATAGGGGGCTTCTATGCGTACCCGCTCTTGCATTCCCTCTGCAAGCCTTCCATTGGGTACTATGTCATAGGGATGATAGCGGAAAAAATGGTAGGCAATGCGATCACCAAATGCATTAAATTCAATGCCCATGCGGATATGATGCCCAGGTATTTCTGCGGGGCCATCATAGGTTACATCCAATAGCTCTGCAGGATAGATTTCTAGCTTGAGCGGAACAGCGCTACACGCGTCTAGCGGAACAGGGCGCAAGCGCACAAAGACTTCACCCGCAAGAAACACTTCGCGGGCAATGGTGGCCTGCATCCCGTAAAAATCACTAACCCCCTCATAATCAGCCTCATCAACCCACTGCCACCACAAATTCTCTAATGCGCGCTTTTGGGCTTCAAAGCCTTTGATGCGTGGTACAGGCTTAATCCCATCATTGACCGCCGCTGATACCCATTCATCAACCGCCGCACCATAGATGCTATTATTATCATAAAGGCTACGGGAGCGAGCAAGAACGGTTTGGCCTTCGGCTTGGATCGCCCTATTAATGTGAGTCTTTGTGGGGATAAAGCCACGTAAGCGGCGGCTACGGCTTGCCGCATCAAAATAGGGTCCACTGCCAACCATCACCTGAAAGGCGTTGGCCATCCGCTTAATAATACCTGCCATTAATAACCTCGGCCTGCCGCGATATAAAAGAGGCGCGCTTTCGGGCGGCCTTCTAATTGGGCGATTTCTGCATCCAAAGCCGCCAATGATAGCTTATTCTCGCTCACCGAGCGGTTATAGATCTGCTTGTCGCCATGGCGTATAGATTGGGCGGCAGAATAAAGGCCTTCTGCCAGCGCATCACGCTGCTGTCTTAGCCGCTTTAACCGCGCCTCTATGTCTTGCATATCAAACCTCGTTCATAGCATATACGAACTTCTCATCATACGCGGCCGCCGCCGTATAGGTGGTGCTGGCGGGGCAAGAACTTCGTCCTTATCAAAGGATAGGCCGCGCTCTATCATCTTCTGTTCTAAAGCTTGCGCTTGTTGCTCTAAGGATATCCCCATCGCCGATAAGCCGCATAGCGCCGCATAGGCATAGACGCGGCAATCCAATGCCTCATTGCGGGCATTATTGGCCTTTACCCAGTCTATCTTTGGTTGACCCTTGCTATATTTTGTCTTTTTGCGCTCTGCTGTTAATTGCTGGAAGTATTCTAAGTCACGCTCGATATGGAAGTGGCAGGCACCATAGCCAACAGCATCAGGCCCGTCCTTTTAAGACGCGCCATAACCATATCTTTAGCGGCGCTCACACCAATGACATAAAGATTGATCTTTCCATTATTGTTGTGGGTTGGTCGTTTGGGCCACACGGTAGACGTACTATTACTACTCCCTTTAATGCCCCATATATTATGGCCTTGACGCGGTCGCACATAATCATACACCGCTTGCGTATTTGAGCCCCCCGTATCAACACACGTCGCATGGATCAGCAGACCATTGTCTAAAGCAGGATGGGGCCAACGCCTACTAAGATACGTATCTAGATGGTGCCAAACCTCTGCTGCCGATGGGTCGCCCAAAAAGATTTTATAATCAATGTTCCAGCTCTCTTCATCACGCCCCCAGCCAACAAGCTCCAACTCCAAGCGATCAGGTTGCACATCAACACCACAGGTTAGAATGGCCACCTGCGGCGGTAAGAGTGGGTATTCTTCGCGCAAAGCGTAAAGCGCGCTAGCATCCGTTCCCCCAGCATCATACTCTTCCCAAGGTTCGCCCAATACAGTATTGACAAAGGATTGTAGTTTGGCAGGGTCCTTGGCCTCTAGAAATGCGCGTGCGCATTCGCCCCACGTAAACCATGGCGAATAAAGCGCCGATAGGTGATAGGAGCGAAAGTTGTTATAGCGGCTCTGTTTGGTTGCTACCCAACGCGCGCCATTGGCTTCGCTCAGCAACGCCGCTTTGTGATGTTCCTCATGAATAGCACCACAATGGGCGCAAAAAAAGTGGGCCTCCTCAGGCTTGTCTTCAGGCCAGCGGATCTGTGCCCACGTAATAGGTTGTAGCTCATGACACTCTTTACAGGCAACGTTATAATAACGCTGATCACCCTTCTCGAATTCGGCTTTAATACGGCTGGTCTCAAGGCTTGCTGGCGTTGAGAGCATAAATACTTTACGCCGCGGGTAGCTTGCCGTACGACGAAGAGCAAGGGTAATGGGATCGCCTTCATCATCAACATTAAACGGATACCCATCAACCTCATCAAGCACCAAATAACGAATAGACATAGAGCGCAAGCCCACCGCTGAATTAGCACCCGTCAAGTTTAATGAACCGCCTGCAAACTCCTTCATAAACAGCGTATTGCCGCTATCGCGCGCGCGTGGTGGGGCAATGCGCTCTGACAAAGCCTTGCTGTTGCGTATCATATGCTCAACACGCATCTTTGAGAGCTTCTTTGCCATATCTACCGTAGGCATCACATACAGAATGGGGCCAGGCGAATGGTGTATGGCATAACCGCAGAAGTTTAGCGCCGCTTCTGACATACCAATTTGCGCGCCCTTCATAACAACCGTCGTCTCAATGCTTGAATAGCTCGACAGATTGTCCATGATCTCGCGCAGATAAGGCGTTCTTGATGTCCGCCATAGGCCAGCTTCTGCACTTGCTTGTGTCGACAAATAACGATGGACGTCCGCCCATTGAGACACCGTATAGGCGGGGTCAGAGCGAAACCCTTCTTTAAAGGCTGCCCAAAGCTTAACGAGGTTTCGGGCTTGGTAATCCTTGTTTATGCTCATGTTCAACCCCATCACCTCTGGGACGCAGGCCTATGGGGTCAGGCATTATCCCTTCCTGAAGGGCTTTGCAAATTTTGGTCAGAGCCTCATTCTGTTGCTTCATATTCACTGGTGTTCTGAACATTGTCGCTTTCCTCTTCTTCGTCGACTTTTGCAAAATCAGGCATAGGAATCGTATCAAGCTCTATCAAAGCATCGCGCATATGCTGTTCTAAAACTATGGCAACCTTGTTATGGTCACACTCTAACGCGCTGGCAATATCACCACTGTGGCGGCTTGGAAACAACATCAGCATATCACGACAGCTACGGGCAAATACAAATGCCTGCCGCTTAGCATAATCTATCGGCACATAGTCCTGCTTCTTGACCTTAAGTTCAAATTCTACCTTCTCTGCTTGGGCAAGAGTTAAGCGCGACTTAACTTCGTTAAGATCAAGGTTAACAACTTCACCGACTTTACTCTTTTTATAGGCGGGCGCAATGTTGGCTTTAATCCATGCTAAAGCTTCATCAACGAGGATGAATTGACCATCATCGCTTGTGGGCAAACCCTTCTTTACAAGTTGGGTTATATAGGCCTTGCTAACCCCTAGACGCTTAGAGAATAGGGCGCGTCGCTCTTTTACATTGGAATTATTTTCTAATTCTAGCTCTGACATTTTTGTAAAAAATCTCCAAAAGCCGCATAGAAATGCTTTGCAAAATAGCTACGATAATCCCAACAAAATTAGCGTCAAATAATTGTATTTTGTTTCAATGAGTTAACAAGTTAAGTGATTTAAAAATCCCTGACGCTAGAAAAATATCGCGCTGCGCATCGACCCGCCTATGCCCCCCCCGCGGGAAGTACCTTGGCAATATTAGAATATTTTTCTAATTATTGGAAAATTAAACCCACTTCACTTAAGCAGAGCCTTGTTGATGTTCTTCTGCATGGTCTCTTGAAACATCGTGCTAACCATCTGCGCTACTTTAGCCTGCATACCATCGCGGGTCATAATTGATGCGGCATTAACACCTAGAGGCCTGATCAAACGCGGCACAAGTTTTGTCTTACCATTAGCTAAGCGCACACGCTTAGTCTTGCTTGGATCGCGCATGAATACATGATTGTTTAATTTAGGCTTTAGCGGCGTACGGTTGGGGAAGGTGCCGCCATGATCAAAATAGCCTGCAAACATCTGCTTGCCACCAAGCAGTTCAACCTGCATACCGATGCTTGCTTGCTCCTCATGCTTAAACAGCTTAAGCGGGATATCTCCATAGAGCACAATCATCTTAGAATAGAGTTGCTGGGGCGTAGCTTTCGCTGAACGCCTCACCTTATCATTCAAATAGTTCTTGCGGTATTTAGCAGGTAGACCCGCTTTCTTGCGGATCATGGTGATTGTTTTGGTACGCGCCTTGCTAAGCGTATTATTGATAGAGGCGCTTGCTACTTTGTGTAATTGCGTCTCACCTAAGACATCCAACATGTTATTGGCGTCTTTTAGATCAAAGCGCACAGTGACAGCCTCGTCGTTACTGAACGCCATGGATCACCTCTATGCACTGCATTGTCGGGAAAGGTAAGTGAAAATGTTCGTTACAAAGTCGAACCAAAATTTAGGCGGAAATCTTCACAGCACCCAATGTCAGTTTCTATTTATGACATGCTTTTGTCAAGTAAAAAATGGCGCGACAAAGCGTTGAGAGCTAAACGGAGAGCACCTACCAAATGTGATACATCCATATCATCCTCAACGATATACTGAATAGCCGCGAATAGATTGTCATCGGGGTTATCAAACTGCGCTTCTTTAAGAGCGAGCCGCGCATCTTGCCACCGTTTGGTGCATTTGATAACCCATTCTTCTACAGTTCCTGTAAAGTCTTGGCTTTGTGGTCTATCATAATAGCCATGAGCAAAACCCTTTGCACAAAGATAATCATTGCGCACCTGTAAATACTTTTCGGCGGCGTCGTATTGCGCTTCACTCAATCCTTGTTCGCGCCCTAGCAAACGCAAACGGCCAATAGAAGTTGCCGCTAATGGGTTCTTCGCATCTTCCAATGATAGGCCTGCATGCTTTGCACGCATCCTTAGGGCTAGTAAATCAATTGGTTCATTATCATTAGCACCACGACGTGTGAAACCATGGCCTGAACGCGATATCCGTCCACTAGGTTCACGAGCCACGCCTTCAATCCGTGGCCGACCTCTCGCTTTCTTGCGCTTCTTAATTGCCATGCTATTTTCCATTAATCATTCCATCATATCTTATACCATATTTGCCAATTAAATAAAAGATACATACTATATATTGATGCGTAGCAAATTATTTATCGACATTGACTTGTAGTATTTTTGTAGCTATATTGTAGCCATAATATAGCGTATGGAGCCCCCGTTATGAAATCAGATCCTCAAAATGCCATTGTTCGTGCTCGTATTTCAGCAGATGTTAAGCGACAAGCGTCTATTGCTTTGAAACGCATAGGGCTTAATACATCTGACCTTATTCGTTTAACCTTTATGAGAGTCGCGGAGGAAGGGCGCTTGCCTTTTGATTTAACGACGCCTAACCCAACGACACAAAAAGCAATGGCTGAACTAGAAGATGGAGGAGGAACACGTTATGAAAATGTAGAGGATATGTATAAAGATTTAGGTCTTTAAGATGTTAGCGCTACGTTTATCAAAAACCTTTAAGCAAGACGTTCGCAAAGCAGAAAAGCGCGGTAAGGATATGGCTAAATTGCGCGTTCTTTTAGACCTCTTAGTAAACGAAATGCCTTTACCAAAAGTCTACCAAGATCATCCTTTACGGGGTACGTGGGCAGGATTTCGTGATGCACATATTGAACCAGACTGGATTATAATTTACCGTGTAAAAGGCTCTGAATTACAGTTAGCAAGAACTGGAACTCATTCGGATCTTTTTTAGCAAAAGCCTATAGCTTGGAAGCAGTGTAGTTATTTTTTGCATCCTCATTGGTATCTATTCAAGGTTATGCTTTTTAGACTTAAAATTTTAAAATATCCCTTGAGTTTGATTTTTGTTTAAAGAATGGCTTGACGTAGTCCCGTGTCGGGACTAATATATATCATATGAAAATCATCTCCATTAAAACTTTGAAGGACTTTTGGACGTCCAATCCTGATGCAGAACAGCCACTGAAGGCTTGGGTAGATGAAGCCAGAAAAGCAGAATGGAAAACTCCAGCAGATATCAAGAAACAGTATCGCAGTGCTAGTATTCTAAAAAATAGGCGCGTAGTTTTTAACATTAAAGGAAATGATTATAGATTGATTGTCGCCATAGCGTATCAAACAGGATGGTTATTCGTTAAATTCATCGGTACGCATAAAGAATACGATAAAGTCGATGCAGAAACTGTAAGATTGGAATAAGATCTATGGACATTAAGCCTATCAAGACAGAGCAGGATTATGACGCAGCGTTGCGGTCGTAGAACCCATGTTTGACAATGAGCCTTTACCCAATACGCCCGAGGCCGATTTTTTTGAAATCATGTGCATACTTATCAATGAGTATGAAAACAAAAACACTACCCTATTGCGGCGCCAGATCCCATTGAAGCGATTAAATTTCGAATGGAACAACAGGGGTTGACGGTCAAAGATCTTGAACCCGCAATCGGAAAATCGAACCGAGTATATGAGATACTGAACCGCAAAAGAAATCTAACCTTGCCTATGATTAGAAAACTGCATACCCAGTTTGGTATTCCTCTCACTAGTTTAGTGGGTGTTTGATAGAGTTGGCCTGCCTTTTAACTCGCTGTTATTATGAGTTTTAAGACTCAAATCGCATGGACTAGCGGTTTCGTTATAAAGTGTAACGTTTTTTATGCTTATCCCCCCCGCCTAAAGACGGGGGAAGTTGTTTACGTTTAAGCGACAAGCAAGCGCTCGTTAGGTGCTGAAAGGTGTAGTTCTTCCAGTTTTTTAACGTCTTTGCTTATAAGGTCTCTTAGCGATTTAAAGAGGAAATAATGATTGAACCGCATTTTAGCCAATTCTTTATCGATCACATCTAGCCATAGAACTTCTTTTAGACATGTTTCGACCTTTGAGAAGGATATCTCACGCCATATGCCTACAGCACCCATGTAAACATGATTAAGCAAATAGGCCTCTGCTTCTAGCCGATATAGCGCGGCTAGTTGTTGGGCGTGTTTATTGATGCAGTCTCTGATGCGTAGCGGTATCTTTGTGCGGTCTTCTGGAAGGCGATAGACGGTATCATCTTCTTGCGTCAATTGTAGCTGTGGTTGATGTGCTTGTTCCAGTTCTAACCAACGGTCAACAATCTTTGCCCGCAACACTGTGCTGTAACCTGAAACGAGGATAAGGCATTCGCGCTTGGGTAAAAGGTATTCGGTTTGTTTACGGTTTTGAGCATCTTTATAGATGTGTCCAAATTTGGACGCATCTATTTGTAACTCTAAAAGCATTGCATCAATATCACGTTTTACATGTTGATGTTGTTTACCACACAGCTTTGCGATGTCACGACTAGACATGGTTAGCACCGATGCTACTGTACCTTTCGAAAGCTCTTGTTTTATTTGAGAAGTTTTTTTTGCCTTTTTGGCATTGTTCACTGAACCAGTCATGGTTTTACTCCTGTATGTATTAACGTTTTTGATAAGACGCCCGTAAGGGTGTCGGGTGCTCAAAAACACGGCATACAGTCCGTCGTTACACTTTCCCCTTGCGGGTATTGTATGGCGTAACCACACCCGACATAAGGCGCATGCATAGAAGCATGGCAATAGGTCGAATTGTTCGGAACGGTAAATAATTTCGGTTATTTAGCCGCTGTATGTTGAAAGTGTTTTTGAAGCACTTGCTCTCAACATAGCGGTTTTAGGATTTTTGTCAAGCGAGGCGGTTATGGCTCTATAAAGTCAGTCTCCAATCCAAAGGCTTTGCATGGTAATTCCGCTCTTAATACATAAGCTATTTATTTAGATATTGTGCGATGTTGCTTAGCTATAGAAAATATGTTCTTCTTTATTTTGAAGGAAAGGTGATTCCATGAAGAAAAAAACCATAATTTCAGATAAAATTGCTAAAATTTTAACCGATAGACAAAAAGTAGAAAGGGGAGCTACCGTCACCGGAAGAGGTCAATCCCCTAGTAACTCTCAGCAGAAGCCATCACGTATACCTTCTCATTCTTCTTCATCTAAAAAGAAGTAGTCTATTTTCTCCGCAAGCTTACCATTTTGATTTGATTTGATCAGCAGGAATGTAAGTCGCGTAAGCGCCAAACTCTTCGTTCAACACCTCATCATACTCTCTCCACTCGTCTTGCAAAGGATTATGCGCATCAGTCACATAAAGCACAATGTCTCCTGTCGCTCCCAAAGCGTAGGGGCCATTGGGAAGATCTTCAAAGCGATATAGATCCCTGGATAGGAGGCAAGTATCGTCTTTTAAAACAACATTCAGTTCATAGGAACGCGTATTTAGAGTTTCGCTAAACTGGATCCAAGCAGAAGGGGTGTGGTCGCAGTGACTAATATCCAGCTTACGTAGTATTTTATAAAACCATAGGCGAAAATATTTACGCCAAAGCGCGCTTATAATAATTGTCCCAAAAAACGCAGGGATAGCCGGAAAAGGTTCAACCATACCAAAATACACGGCGGCTTTATAAAAACTCGCACCAATCAAGCCAAAGCAAAGGGATGGGAAGAAGATGTTTGCGGTTCTATCATCCATGTGTATGCCGTTATTGGCAATATGATACCCAGCATAGCCAGAGGCTAATGTGACCAATGTCAACCATGGTAAATTGAACAGTGCAGGATCAATCATCTTTGTTTCGCTTTCCTTGGATGAAATATTAAAATATTAATCAATGATAAGCACGCGTTTTGCAATCGTTTGCCTCTCTAAAACGGTATTTCATCATTGAGTTGATCATCGTAGGATAATGGCGCTTGATAGGATGCCTGTGTTTGGCCTCTGTGTTGGCCATAGGTCATGGTGCTAGCACCAGCTGGGGGCTTTTGGCTTGTGACTTGCTGTGTGTCTTGACCTTGATTGCCTGCTTGCCCCAGCATTTGGATAACACCGCGGTATTTCTGTAAAACAACTTCTGTGGTGTAATGTTCCACACCGCTTTGGTCTTTCCATTTGCGGGTTTGTAATTGCCCTTCTACGTAGATATGGCTTCCCTTTTTTAGATAAGAGGCGGCAATATTGACAAGGTTTTCGTCAAAAATCACAATGCGATGCCATTCGGTCTTTTCGCGCTTCTCACCCGTGTTCTTATCCTTCCAGCGTTCACTAGTTGCTAATGAGAATAGAGCCACTTGCCCGCCCGTTTGCATGGCTTTGATTTCTGGATCTCTGCCCAAATGGCCAATAAGTATAACTTTATTTAGGCTAGACATTGTGTGGTTTCCTTCTGTTCAAATAGCTGTAGTCCTGTAATCTCTTCCAAATCAAGCAGGTTTTCGGCTTCTTCGGCTTGGCTTTTTGCTAAAGCGGCTTGTGGCAAAGAGCCGCCATGGAGCCAAGCATCAACATAGGCCGCAACGCTAAAATCAGCACCAAAGGGTGTGTAATTATAGGTTTTGCCTTCAAAGCGTTGCATGAAACGCCGCCCGTATTTGTCCTCGTAGAGGTTGTAGAACACTTGTTGTACGCCTGCTTTATGGTTTGCATAGCCCGATAGGGTGGCGACAATGGTCTTTTGTTTTTTAAACATTGGCCTCGCCTTTATTTAAAGTTTTGTGAATGTAATCAATCATACGCCGGCAATTGTTTTCAAGCTGTCCGCAATAGAGAACAAACTCAGAAGTAGCAGGCATGAAGGTTGCTGAAAGTCCTATTGCCTTACCGCGCAAAACGTCTTCTGTTGCCTTCTGTAGAGCCCAATAGCCAATGTCTTCAAGAGCCCTCTTATAAGCCAAAGCGGTTGCATTTTCGTCTTGATTGGTTGAAACTTTTAAACCAGCGCTAAGCAGAGCAAAGGCAAGGCTAATGTCCTTGGCATCAGCAGGCCTATCCAGTTCTTTTAAAGCTTGCTTAGTTAGCGATAAGATTTCCTGCTGTTCTTGGGGTGTTGGCTTTTGCCCCTTCATCCACAGAAACGGTGGTTGGCGGTGTGTTTTCGAACAGAAAAGCGTACATATCTCCTGTAGTTGGGATCTTAAGCATTTTTTCCGCGACGCGATGCCCCCAGCCGCGCTGTTGTTGATTATGGTTATTGGGCTGTCCAAAATTTTGTCGGGTGTTGTTATTTGTGGTTCCATTACCGCCTCCTTTTGCGGAATATTCTTGTGATCTTCTAATCCAATTACGCCATGTGCTTTGCCAGTTAACTTTTGTGGCGTCTTTCCCCGCCTTGGCGCCCCAATAGTCACGGAATTTTTCGACTTCAACGCAGATTTTCTCCTCCGTTAAGCCTTGCTGTCTAGCGAAGTTAAGATCGGGCTCAAAATCGGGTGGTAGGCGACAACCCCTTGAGGATTGTGGTGTTTTGGGGGGCTGTGGAATAGCCTCTATGGGCTCACTAGCCGTTGTAGCGAGGTCGAGGTTTGTCGAAGGGAGTGTTGAAATTTGTTTCGGGATCCCTCGCGCGTATACGCGCGTATAGGGTTTGTTTTTTTTATTTTTTTCTTTTAGGGGGGTGTGGGGGGGTATTTTCTTTTTTTCTTTTTTTAAATTTTGTTGGGTAACGCTTTCGGTGGGGTGGGTAACGCCTTGGGTAACGCTTTGGGTAACGCTTTCGGTGGGGTGGGTAACGCCTTGGGTAACGCTTTCAGCAGGGTGGGTAACGCGGGTAACGCTTTGGGTAACGCTTTCGGTGGGGTGGGTAACGCCTTGGGTAACGCTTTCAGCAGGGTGGGTAACGCGGGTAACGCTTTGGGTAACGCTTTCGGTGGGGTGGGTAACGCCTTGGGTAACGCTTTCAGCAGGGGGTGTAACGCGGGTAACGCTTTGGGTAACGCTTTCGGTGGGGTGGGTAACGCCTTGGGTAACGCGGGTAACGCCTTGGGTAACGCTTTTAGTGTTACAGTCATAAAGCCGTGAATAATTTATCCCATAACATTTTTTAAAACGTTCTTTAAAGCGTTGCTGACGAAGAGCATTAGCAGATTTCTTTTTTTCTTCTGCCTCGCCTTGATATGAAGACTCGTTACAGTCATAAACCACTTTTCCCACATCGGGAAAATGGTCTGTATTGGCTACCTCCATATAAAGAGGTGACATTGCCTTATAGCGGCGTGCTTCAAGATGCGCCAAGCGTTTTGCTTCGCGTACCTTTTTTTCGTAATTGCAAACAGCATGAACCGCGGCAACTATTTGCTCTGCGCTAGCTCCAGAGTTTGCTAAAGCGGTGGTGAGATCAATCAAGATATGCATCAGCTCTCCATATCCTCCTCCTCTCGATCTAAAGCGTAATATAAAAGGGCTAAGGCATCGGCCTCGTTGTCATCCTCTGGATGATGGCCTCTATCCCATATGGCATTTAAAACATCATCTTTTGATGCATTGCCTTTGCCTGTAGCGTGCTTCTTAATGGTACCAACGGGCACGCCTTGATAGTCAATCTGATGATGTTCACACCAAGCGGTGAGAACGCCTAAAAAGCCGCCGTAAACATGGGCGGCATCTGTTCCAAGGTGGCGACGCACTTCTTCGTAATAGATTTTATCAAGACTACTTCCAGCACATTCAAAGCGGTGTTTGGTATCACTTAGCCATATGCGGAATTTAGAAAAGCGTACGCCGCCCCCGTCAAAAGTTCTTTTTTTAAAGGTAACAGAGCCGCTGGTCATAGCGCCTTGGCAAAAAGCATCTTTAGCAAGGCTGTGTACCTGCGGCTTGCGTATAAATCCATTACCGCAAAATGCCGCCCAGCCCATTTTGCTACCAAGGTCAAGGCATAGAATAGTCCTCATGCCAACCCCCGTTGCAGAATCATAAAACGCGAATTACAGTGCTTTGCTATTGAATAAATAAAACGCAAAGGGGGGTAATTACGGATGTGGGATTGGATAAGCAAAAACTTAGTCTGGATTATCCCTATAGCGGGAATAATAATCACGATTATTGGGCGTATTATAAAATTTGTCCACTTATGGAACAAAAATAAGACAAACAAAGAAGCTCTAGAAATAGAAAAAAATAAAGCCAAAAGCTTGGAAGAAAACACGATAATTTCTTTAGCAAAACTTGGCTTGAATTTAGAGGAAAAAAGAAAAGTTGATCTTGGACTTCCCTTAGAAATAGAGCGAATACATGCATATTTTCCAGAAAGTAATGAATGTGACTTAAGCAATAAAGATGGTAGTTTTTCGCGGGAGCTCATAGTTTCATTAAAATTAATAAATAACTCCAACAACAGTATAATCATCAAGGATATCTTTATATCCGATGACAATCCATTAATTTTTAAAGAAAATGCATGCACATTTGAGTCCTTTAAAGATAAAATGAGAAGTCTAACCAATAAGATTGGTAGTCTTTTCATGGAAAACGAACAAGAATATATCGAAAAGATGTATGATGATGAATCTTATGTTCTCCATTTAGAGTTTATTGGAACGGAACTTAATCCCATTTTGCGTGAAAATCCTACAGCAAAAAGGACAGAGGAAAAACACCTTTGCTTCTATGGATCATGCAAAAAAGCTTTAGAACAGTCTTGTGTATTATTGAAAATCATCAATATACGCCCTAAAAAACAGCACATTAATTATACTATTCTTGATCTACATTTCCTGTGCAATGAGCCGTACAATGAGCCAAAGATTACACTTCATATACATCATACATCTGCCAATGATCATAATGAGACGGTACATATAAAATATAGTCTTGATATCCCTCCTATAAAATAAAGTTAATAATCTATCCTTGCAATTCCTTTAGATTTTCTAGTTCACTTTTCGCTTCTTCTATCTTGTATTTTATAATCTTTTTAAGACTACTTGTCTTCTTATTCCGGATTTCTTTCTATATAAAATATTAGCACAAGTGTACTTTGTTTTTTTTATTCTTTTTTTGATAATAAAATAAAATAATAGTAGAAATAGCGACCAAAAAAATAAAACATATTGGATTGTTGGCATGAACATTTTTTATCACTTTCTTTTCACAGTTAAAATATCTCTTTCTATTTCAGAAAACTTTTTCATCAAATCTTCTGTTGTCATCTCTTCCTCTTTGAGGATTGCTGAATTTTGTTCTATATCTATCGTTATCTGATTTATAAGCTTAATATCTCTATGCGATATGAAGAAAATCCAAGTACATAAACTCAGAGATAAGCCTATGATTGAGAATAAAATACTTTCTGTCATTGTCTCGCGCACCTTATAATCTAGCTTTTCTCATCTAATGGGTTCCTCGAAAGGCTTTTCTTTGACGAACCCAATTTTTCCACGCAACGATCCAGTGATGTTTCTGTAATATAATTTTTCGCCGTAACAGTACCTGTTTTCAAAAGCTTGACGAAACCTTTCGGCTTCTAATATAGCCCCTTCCTCCGTGAAGCCTTGCTTTTGAGCAAAGTCTAAATCAAGCTCGAATGCAAAAGGTACGCGGTACCCATGTGCCGTTCCTTCTTCATCATATTTATTAGGCTTTGTTTCGGAAGACTCTATAAATGGTTCTAGGTCTCGGCCTTTAGGATCCTTAATAAGCTCTTCCTGTTGGCTAGTAATTATATCAATCTGACTTTGCATATCCTTTAGGTAATTAATGATACGCGCGATTTCTTTTTCAGAACGCTCTTGGCGCTTTTGCGATAGTTTCCTAAAAGCATAAGCGTTGAAATAAAATCCAAGGCAAAGCAGGAGGAGTGCTGTAGATACTATTGAAAATATTATTTCTATTGTGGTCATAGAATGCACCTTTCTCTCAGCTAGATTTTCTTGCTTGTTTTTCCATTTCTCATATCAAAGAATATCCCTTAAGAAACTTAATGTAGTTTTTCTTCTCTTTTACTTCTTCTCTAAGTTGCGTTCTATCTATCTCGAACATCCGTAGCATAAATGACATGTCGGATATTTTATTAGAATTTTCCTTAATAACGCTGTCCTTTTCCTTAATAACGCTGTCTTTTTCCTTAATGATTTTCCTTAGCTCTAGTATGGCCTCTTGCTTTTCATCTTCAGGCTTTTTTAGGTCGTTAATAGACTTTTTTAAGTCCTCAATAGTCCTATTCTGATCAGAAATAGCTTTACTTTGATAAAGGATAACCCCTTTATTCTCTCTATTGATACGTCTATACTTTTCTAAATCAAGCGGATTGCCATACACGCGGTAAAACCAAACTGCAAAGCCTATGAAAATGATGTTTACAGCCAAAGAGGCTAGCGCAATGATGATATCCATTTCACATATCCCTAATGCATCTTAGTAATACGGCTTTTTTCATCGTTCTTTCCTTTCAACTACTGAGAGTTTCTCGGTTGTTGCGTCATGCATTGCGATGTACATGCTGAGTTGTCTATAGACGTTTCGGGGGGGAATTTGACCATAAAAAAAAAGCAAATTATACAAATACAAGCAGGGAGAATGCCAAAATATCGGCGCTTTTGTATGAAATATATTATTCCAGCTATCATACAAATGAGACTGGTTATTAAAAATATTACCATTGCAATTTCAAAAGCTATCATATTAATTCCCTACTCTATTTTTGTCTGTTCGCTTGGATTTGTTACATATTGCGCTGTACAACAGCATGTTTTTGTAGGTTGAGTGGTAACAAAAACTGATGTAACTATGTAAGAAAGAGCCCAGAGGGAAATGATGAACCACCCAAGGCGTGGAAATAAATCCGTAAGAAAATCAAACCCAAACCATACATAAAATAAACAAGCTGCTATAAAAATTGTTAAAGCAATAGTAAATGTTGCCGGAGTAGTAACAATATCCATTTCCTTAATATCCCCGTTCTTCTTAATGCATCTTTGCGTGTTCTTCTGATGAACTATCTTCATCGCTTACGATTTGGTCATTGTCTTCAACGCTAATGCCAATACGGACAAGGTGGACATTAGGTTGTTCGCCTTTCAGAAAACCGCTAAGGTTTTTGATCATGTACTCTTGCTTGTTTAGGGCGTTTTCTGCTTCAACTAGCGTACTGGTAAGCTCTTCTATGGTTTCTTTTTGTTGGGCTATTATGCGCTTATCGAGGCGGTGAGCGTAGTAACCGCTAGCCATGGAAATTAGATAGACTGCTGATACGACGGCGAAAATGAGTCCTAGTAGCATGGTTGTATTCCTTTAGGCTTAGCCGCCTTTAGCGCATTCATTGATTACGGATGATCGTTGCGAGAAGGTTTTGTATGGAGTTTAGCTGGTCTATAATATTTTGCATTTGTTCGTAGGTGGGTTCTTTAGGTTCTTCTGTTGTTGTCATGATCATATTCCTTATGGTCTTCATCTGTTGATATGGTGTGCTCTTTATGTATGCACGCTATAGTTGTTATGATTGCCACCCGCGCCCACTCGGGGGTTTGACTGGGCGCGGGCGGCGTCCTGCGGTAGGTCGGACGTACCGCAAGAGGGGGAAGCATCATTCTTTGTACTTTTGTTAGCTATAGGGGAACTTTTCCCGCTATAGTTGCTTTTTGGTGATACTTGATTAGAAACGCTACCGCGTGTAATGGTAGAATATTGCTTCATGAAAGCACGAATGCGCATTTCGGTTTCAGGCCAAACGCGACCGCCTTTTCGTAAGCGTGCCACCACTTCAGAATTTCCCACAGCTTTTTTACCTAGATAGGCGGATCCCATGCCAGTATCCTGTAAGAACTTTTCTATATCCTTCAAAACGGGGTGATATTGATGTGTCATAGAGGTGATTATATCCTCTTTAGAGGATTATTCAAGTGTTTTTTTTAAAAAAGACGTGTAATTTATCAAAAAAGCGCCATATAATAGTTTTACCATGGATATAGACGGATGGCGGGAACGCCTAATAAAAAGCCTAGAAAATAGCGGTCGTTCTATGCGATCTGTGTCCCTTGCTGCGGGCAAGGGGCCTGGTTATATTCATTCGATTTTGTCAGAAGGCAAAGAGCCTACAATCGACTCTTTGTCGCGGGTATGCCAAGAAATTAATGTAAGCTTGTCTTACATAATCTATGGCTATAATATTACTTCAGAACAGGAAGAGTTTATTACCCTTTTTTCAAAGGCATCTCCTCCAGAGCGGAAAGCGATTTTAATGCTTTTGCGTTCGCGAACTCCTGAAGCAGATTTATCACAGATTGACGCTCCTTAGCGGGCAAACTGCTCCATAGTTTTATAATCTCTAAATCTGTTATTTCTTTTTGCTTATCCACCGATTAGTTCCTTCCCATAGATGTAAGATAATTATTTTAGCTTGCTTTGTAGCTAGAACAAAAAAAGAACAATACCATTTTTATATACCTACTACAGGGTCTTAACTAAGCTACTTACTTGGAAACAGATTTCCTCGTCTAAGCGCCTTGAAGTATTCACCATAACCGATGCATTCGCATAATAAAGCTAAATATTTTATCTTTTTTAAAGGATATGTGCTTGACATATCCGCTAAAGAGGATATTATTATACCCCATAGACACAAACCTAACAACCACGAAGAAGCACTCGCTGATCTGGTTAGTTAAAGGGATATGGAGGTTGAAATGCATAGGGAAGCACCGTTTTTTGTAACGAGTGATGAGATCTTATTGCTCACCTATTCTGACGGGGAACATGTAGGTAAAAGCGGGCCATTTTTAGATGAAGGCGATATCTTAGACATGCTTTCGGCTATGGATGGCGTAGAGAAAGTACTTTGCATTAATCCAAAAACGCAAAGCCTTGTCGACATAAGCGAACAGGTCGCCGCCCTCTATTTAAAAACATTCAACCTAGTGCCTGATGACGATATAGCCCACCCCTTGGTAAGCAATAGCCAAGCCTATGCCGACCTTATGGCTGAGTGGGAAGAACAAGCCTTTAATGATGCTTATTACGGCACCTATGCACAACAGCACCGCTTAAGTGCGGCTGATGCTTTGTGAGGCGTCATGAAAGAAACCCTAATCTATATCACTGAATGCCTAGGCTTTATGACTTTAATCGCGGCCGTATTGTTTATCTGGGTCATTACTTAATCATAGTGCAAGGAATATATCATGACTGACTTAAGCCCAAAATACCGCCTACTGAAAGATGAGGGCATCATCGTAAACGGCCATAAACTCTATCGCATTCAAGCCTTACGCGACTTTGGCGATGTGGAAGCAGGTGATTTAGGCGGCTTTATTGAGAGCGAAGATAACCTAAGCCATGAAGGCGATTGTTGGGTAGCAGATAACGCGTGTGTTTTTGAATATGCGCGGGTTCGTGATGATGCAATCGTTTCGGGCAATGCGAAGATTTCAGGTTATGCAACAATAGACGGCGATACGCACGTTTCCGGCAATACAGTTCTCACACATGACTACATAAAAGAGAAATACCAACTTACGAACGAAACAAGAGAAATCGACGGCCGTACCCTCTACCGTATCCAAGCCTTACGCGACTTTAGAGGTATTAAAGCTGGCGATTTAGGAGGCTTTATTGAAACCGAAGCCAACCTAGACCATGAAGACGATTGTTGGGTTGGAGGCAATGCATGTGCTTTTGGTGAAGCACGTATTACACACAATGCTTATGTTTCAGGTAACGCGAGGGTGTTTGATAATGCGTTTGTTGGTGTCAATGCGTCGATTTGGGAGAATGCACAGGTTTTTGAAAACGCAGAAATTTACGGTGGCGCGAGGATTTCAGGCCATGCGAAAGTTTCAGGCTATGCAAAGATTTATGACCACGCACGTATTGAAGGCAATGCGCAGATTTCAGGTAAGGCGCGGGTCATGGGTAATGCGCAGGTTTCAGGCGGTGCGCATATTGATGGTGACAGGGTAATAGACGGCGACACAGTCATCACAGGGGAATAGGCATGGAAAAGAAATATGAACTGACTCAAGAAACAAAAGAAATCGACGGCCGCACCCTCTACCGTATCAAAGCCTTACGCGACTTTGGTGATATCAAAGCGGGTGATTTAGGCGGTTTTGTTGAGAACGAATACCGCCTAAGCCATGATGGTACCTGCTGGGTCGGGGGTGATGCATGTGTTTTTGATAATGCATATGTTTTTGATGATGCGCGGGTCTCAGATGATGCGTGTCTTGATTGGAATGCGCAAATTTTAGGTGATGCGCACATTTCAGGCAATGCGGAAGTTGGTGGCAATGCAATTGTTTATGACAATGCGCAAGTTTTTGGCAACGCAAAGATTTATTGCAATGCAAAAGTTTTTGGCAACGCAAAGATTTATGACCACGCAAAAATTGCTGAAGGGGCGCAGATTTTTGGCAATGCAGAGGTTTATGGCGATGCACAAATTGAACGCAACGCACGTATCGAAGGTAAAGCAGTAATAGACAGCGATACGCACGTTTCCGGCGGTACAGTCCTCACACATGGCTACATACAAGAGAAATACCAATTCACTAACGAGATCAAAGAGATAGACGGCCATACCCTCTATCGTATCCAAGCCCTACGCGACTTTGACGATGTGAAAGCGGGTGACTTGGGCGGCTTTATTGAGAGTGAACAGAACCTAGACCATGAAGGCGATTGTTGGGTCGCTGACAATGCACAGGTTTTTGACTATGCGCGGGTTTGTGATGATGCATTGGTTAGTGGCTATGCGCAGGTTTCAGGCCATGCGCTTGTTGAAGGTAATGGAGTAATAGGCGGCGATATCCACGTTTCTGGTAACACAGTCATTACAGGGGAATAGGCATGGAAAAGAAATATGAACTGACTCAAGAAACAAGAGAAGTAAACGAACGTACCCTCTACCGTATCAGAGCCTTACGTGACTTTGGTAATGTCAAAGCAGGCGATAAAGGCGGCTTTGTAGAAAACGAAAGAAACCTAAGCCATAGGGGCGACTGTTGGGTTAATGATAATGCATGTGTTTATGACGATGCAAAGGTCATAGACAATGCTTATGTTTCGGGTAACGCGAGGGTTTGTGGTGATGCAACGATTGCTGACGATGCACGTGTTACAGAAAATGCCCGTGTTGAGGAGTATGCACGTGTTGAAGGTGACACGTGTGTTAGAGGAAAAGCACGTGTTGAAGGTAACGCGGTCATTACACATAGCGCTCTGGTCGAAGGGAGCGCGCTTGTTGGAAACAGAGCATGTATCGAAGGCGGCGCGCGGATTTCAGAAAGTGCTCATATTGGAGGTAACACGCTTGTTAGAGGTTGCGTAGAACTAGGCGGCTACACAGAAATCGACAGTGGAATTTTAGACCAAGCCTCCTAATCAAAAAACTTAATCAGTACACAACGGGCTTATGCCTAAAGCATGGCTAAGGGCTCTTTGTGTCTAACGATAAGGACTAAACTAATAATGGAAAAGAAAATACGAACTGACTCAAGAAACAAAAGAAATCGACGGCCGCACCCTCTACCGTATCAAAGCCCTACGCAATTTTGGCGATGTGGAAGCTGGAGACTTGGGCGGCTTTGTTGAGAGCGAATACCACCTAAGCCATAATGGCACCTGCTGGATCGGTGGTGATGCATGTGTTTTTGATACTGCATGTGTTCTTAGCAATGCGGAGGTTTCAGATGATGCGCAGGTTTTTGGCGATGCGGAGGTTTCAGATGATGCGCAGGTTTTTGGCGATGCGAAGATTTTTGGCGATGCGCGCATTTCAGGCAACGCGAAAGTTTCAGGCCATGCGCAGATTTCAGACAATGCAAAAGTTTGGGGCAATGCACGTGTTGGCGGCAATGCGAAGATTTCAGGCAACGCGCATATTGCCGCCTCCATAACAATTGCAGGCAATGATTGTATCAACGGCTATACCCGTATCACGACTACCTCCACCACCCCAGCTTAGGAGAAACCACTAATGACCCAACTTGTTCAATCCCCCCTTGCTCTTATGGCAAGCAACTATGGCTTCTCAGAAGAGGCCTTTCGCCAAACCATTATGAAAACTTGCATGACAGGCAATATAGCGGCAGAAGAATTCGCCGCCTTTATTTCCGTTGCCAATACCTACGGCCTTAATCCTCTAACAAAAGAGATTTACGCGTTCCCAAAACGTGGTGGCGGTATCACACCCATTGTGTCCATTGATGGCTGGATTAAAATCATAAAATCTAATCCAGCCTTTGATGGCATGACCTTTAAAGATCATTTCGACCAAGCAGGCAATCTCATATCCATTACCTGCTCAATACGGCTCAAAAGCATTAAAGACCCAATAGAGGTCACGGAATATCTAAAAGAATGTCAACAGCAAACCGACCCATGGCGTAAATGGCCTGCCCGTATGCTACGCCATAAGGCGACTATCCAATGTGCCCGTTATGCCTTTGGCTTCTCTGGTATCTATGATGAAGACGAAGCAACACGCTTAAATGCCCCCGTATCAGAAAGCCAAGAAGTCTTTGCCGATGCAGAAACGCTTGCCGTGGTGCAACAGCTGATCTTGGATACAGAAACAGACGAGGCAAAAGCCCTAGCATCGGTTCATGCATCAAGCTTTGAAAGCCTATCGCAAAGCCAAGCGCAAACGCTTTTGCAACTGCTTAAAAAGAAACAAGCTTTGCACAGTTCACAAGCGCAAACCCTTTCTGTTGCTTAGAGGTTCATATGGAACAAAGAACTGCCGCATGGTTTGATGCCCGCCTTGGCAAAGTAACTGCCTCTAAGGTGTATTGCGTTGTCAATAGAACAGCAAAAGGCCTGCCAAGCGCGGACTATGAGGATTATAAGATCCAGCTATTGACCGAGCGGCTTACCGGCAAGGCGATAGAGACCTATGTAACGGCGGCCATGCAATGGGGCATTGATCATGAGTATGATGCCTTGGAAGACTATAGCTTTATGACGGGGCATGAGGTTAGTGCTTGTGGCTTTATTCCCCACCCTAGTATTGCCATGGCGGGGGCAAGCCCAGATGGCTTGGTAGGTGATGATGGTCTGATAGAGATCAAATGCCCCCATTCCACCACTCATGCCCGCTTTTTAATTGATGGGATTATTAAGCCCAAATGGCAAGCCCAGATGCAGTTTCAACTGGCGTGCACGGGGCGGCAATGGGTGGATTTTATTAGTTTTGACCCACGCTTTAGCGAAAGGAATGCAAGCTTAAGGAGTGAGATCAAGCGCCTATGGCGTGATGAGGCACGCATTCAAGAGATAGAAGCATGTGTGCATGCCTTCCTTGAAGAGGTGCAGGCTCTTGAGGATAAGCTTACCGCCAAATCCAGCGCGATAGGATGATAAGAGAAGATTTACAGCTAATGGAGCAAGATATATGGGACACCGACCTCCTACCATAACCCAACCAGCTATCGCCCGCGCTTTGCGTGAAGCCAAGAAGCTAGGCTGTGACCGTATAGCCATCAAACCAGATGGCGAGGTTATTATCTATCTCAACGAGAGCGCAGAAGAAACAGAGCTAACCACTCAAAGCTCTATTACCACACAGGCAAGTTCTGATGCTTTTTACGATAAATACGATATCTGTTTGTGAGTGTTATGCCTAAGCCGCGTCCACCCCATTTAGTGAGAGAACACAGCCGTCATGGGAAAGTGCTTTGGTATGTTCGTATCAATAAAGGCCAGCGCATTAGAGTAGAAGGCACATATGGTACACAAGAATTCGTGGATAACTATAAAAGCGCTATTGCCCAATTACAGGGGCAAACGCCAATAACGATTAAAGGCAAGCGCAATGCAGAAGGCTCTTTCTCATGGCTTTTAAATAAATATTACAAAAGCATGGAGTGGCATAAATTAGCCTCTCCTACCAAAAGGCAACGTGAGCTTATCTTAGAGAAAGCCGAGAAAGACATGGGGCATGTGCCTTATAAAGCGCTTAAGCGTCAACACTTTATGACGCGGTGGAGCGGCGCAAAGAGACTCCTGCGGCGGCTAGAGAATTTTTGAAAGCGTTTAGAGGCGTATTTAAATGGGCGCTTGAGCAGGACTTACTTATAGATAATCCAACGCTTGGCGTTAAGGCTCCTATACTTACCAATAAGAAAGGCTTTGCCGTATGGTTAGAAGACGACATAGACAAATACTACCGACGCTGGCCACTGGGTACGCATGAACGGGTATGGATTGATGTGTTGCTGTATACTGGCCTGCGCCGTGGCGACGCGGTGCGGATTGGTTGGAAAGATGTCACCGATGGCGTCATTCACTTAAAGACGGAAAAGAGCCAGTTTCAAACAGATGTGTTCTTACTTATTTTACCCGAGCTAGAAGCTACCATTAAAGCGGGACCAATAGGAGAAGAAACATTTATTTGCGGCAAAGGGGGTAGGGCGCTTGCCAAAGAAAGTTTTGGTAATTTGTTTCGGGAAGCATGTAACGAGGCGGGCATTAAAAAGTCCGCTCATGGCTTACGCAAATTAGCGGCGACTCGGGCGGCGAATTCGGGGGCAACGGTGGCTCAACTGAAAGCCATTTTTGGTTGGACTGATGACGAGATGGCATCGCTTTATACAAAGAGCGCTGATCGGCGGCGACTCGCTCTTGAGGCGATAGAAAAAATACAAAAAAGGTAAGGGGATGACATCAAAAAAACATAACAGAATCAAAGAGGCTAAAATTCCCGAACTTTGCTATAACCTATTGATTTTATTAATATATGGTACGCCCAAGGGACATAGTCAGATATATCGCTTCCGTCACGTATTCACGCGCTAGGACAAAAAAATCTGAAACTATGAGGCAACGCTGCATTTGTATGCAGCGTTGTTGTTAGGAATAAAATTCCATTGGGATAGTTCTGATTGGAAGCACCTACAGCTAATGGTGCAAGGGCTTATTTAGATTCTTTCGAAATGTTATATATAAATTTAATGTGCCGCCCCAAAATACACCATCAGTGAGCCCACTTAAAATACCAAAAAGAAGATTAAAACCAAAGGCATATTTCAAATCAGGTTCAACATTGAGAAAAACAATCAATGTGAATTTGATGACAAAAGCGATAAGAATAAATATCAGCGTCAACGGCGTACCAGGTCGAATAATTAAATCCGTTCCCTCTTTGATTCTTAAACGCGGCGTGGCGCTCCAGAGCGACCAGCCAATTGTAGCGCCGATCATCAGCCCCGCCAACATTGAAAGTACACCCCAGCGCGGGAATACTAGCTCGTTAATCACATCGCTTCCGCCCCAAAAAAGAAAGATTAACGGCAACAGAAAAAGGCGGTTAATCTCCATTTCCCTATCGTTCAATGCGACTATTCCCCTGGTAATGAGAAAAAAAAGTAAAATCCAGACCCATAAAGGAGTTCCACTCAGAATGTTAAATAATGACATATTATACTCCATAATGTTTGCTGCGATAAAAATATCGCATGATGTTGGGAAGACATTTAGAAAAAAGAACACCAGCACAAATTAAACCCATAGTGACCCGCAAAAGCTGGGGGGCCCATGCAATAAAAGCCACCAGAAGACCATTGGCAAAAAATATGATTACCCAAATCCATGTAATATATTTATTGATAAGATAAAATTGAATATGTTTGCGTTTCTCTTCAGAAACACCAGCACTGGCATAAATAATGGTAAAAGGTTTCTTTACTAGCAAGCTAATCAATGAAACCAGAGCAAGTGACAAATAGCAAAAAACCGTTGGGTAGTTTAGTAACAGTGTAGACCATCCAGCAAAATAATTAACTAACAGAACAACAACTGTCAGAATGTTCGTAATCATCACAGGTTCTCCCTGTCGGACAATTTTAATATTGACAGCAATAATGGACAATAAAATCATAGCTAAGATGAGAGTGCGTTCGACCAGAGTTAAAACATTTGCATTGATAACCCAAGAGTAAAGGCTCCACGGAATAAAAGAGAATATTATGTTTAACATGGCGCATCCTCTTTTTTATATTTAATAAAAAACTTACCGCAAGTGCTTCGTTTTTTAGTTTCCGTATGCATATAAAAAACGCCACCTGGTTCACACTCTAAATCCTGTTTAATGGTCAAACAATAGATATTTCCCGGATAAACAGCTTCAATGAACTTTACTTTTTTCAGTGTAACAGATGCGATATTTTTCGCTTTACCCTGCATAGCCAAAGCCAGAACCATCTCAATTAATAGTGAACCAGGACATACGGCGCGGGAAGGGAAATGTTCCTCAAAAAGCGGGTGATGCGCATTAAAAGTAAAAGTCCAAGAATCTCCGGTTAATGATAGTTAAATAGAAACGGGGGCACATCACGTCTGTAATAATAAAACCATTCATCATAATTTTTTTGTTAGAATATTGTTCACCGATGTGGCGATGCCAGACAAGTAACAGCATAATAATGACAGGGTCATCTAAAAATGTGATTTACCCAAGATATTATTTTCACCCTGAAATGTTTGAACGCTCAGAAGAAAAATCACACTAAAAATTGCTAAACTAGTAATTTCAAGCTTTTTTGGAGATGCCGGTCTGAAAAATAGTCGAGAGATCGCCACTGTAGCAATGGGATTAATACCAAGTATTAATATAGCGACTAGAGTTGGCTGGAGATAAGTAAGCGGATAAATCATCAGTCGCCAACTAGCAAAGGTACTGACGTTAATTCCAAAAACTGGACTCAGCATAGATTTTTCCAAGATGCACCGCCACAAAGGCCCTATATTGCGAATATTATAACCCAAGAAAATGAGATTGGCTAAAAAAATGTAAAAAAGCAGACGATAAAAGGACTTAAGCGCTGGCTAACTTCACTGGTTAGTAGCATAGAAAATACAGTGATAAAGCACCAACCACAGGCTGCTATGTACCCCAAATATTGGCGCATATATACCCCCTTACACTGAGTATTTAATTTTCTCTATCACTGCAATTATTGACAGATGATCACATTCGTCCAAGCAAAATATTGAGCATACGGCGCAACGGTTCCGCTGCCCCCCACAATAACTGATCTCCCACGGTAAACACAGAATAGATCTGTTCATCGTTGAGCAACATTTTCTTGTATCGACCAACACCAACCTGTAACGAACCACTAATAGCCGCTGGAGTCAATTTACTGACACTCTCTTCTTTGTTATTTGGTATATAATGCACCCAAGGGTGGGCGCTTTTTACCAGAGCGGAAAATTCTTCTTCGCTAATATCGCGTTTCAGTTTCATGGTAATGGCAGCGCTATGGCAGCGAAGAACACCTACCCGAATGCATAGTCCGTTAACTGGAATAGTTCCAGGCTGCAAACCAAGGATCTTGTTGGTTTCAGCTTCACCTTTCCATTCTTCACGGCTATTGCCATTACCCAAATCGCTATCAATCCAGGGAATGATACTACCCATTAACGGGACACCAAAAGCTTTGGTTGGCATGTCTGCGCTATTAATCAAAGCATTAACCTTTTTCACCAACGGCAATACAGAGCCTCTATCCGTTAATTCATCTTCGCTTAGATGTGTACCAATATAAGCACTTTGGGTAATTAATTCACGTACCTGCTGAGCACCAGCGCCGGAAGCCGATTGATATGTCATCACACTCATCCATTCAATCAGATCGGCCTTAAGCAATCCGGCTAACCCCATCAAGCTTAGCGTAATGGAACAATTGCCGCCGACGAATAATTTAATGCCATCATTAATCGCCTTGTCGATCTCTAAGCGATTAACAGGATCAAGAATAATGCAAGCATCTTTATCCATACGCAATGCAGAAGCTGCATCAATCCAGTAACCCTGCCAGCCGCTAGCTTTCAACGCTGGATAAATAGATTTTGTATAATCTCTGCCTTGGCACGTGATAATAATATCCATTTCCGCTAATGCCTCTATAGCCTTAGCGTCTTTCAGCTGATAGGTAATGCCATCAATGGTTGGCCCGTCAGCACCTGGATTAGATGTACTGTAAAAATGTGGGGCGATATCCTTAAAATCACTCTCCTCCACCATACGTTCTAACAAAACAGAACCTACCATACCCCGCCAGCCAACAAAACCTATTTGCATCATATACTTTACTCATCTTAAGTTTGAAATAATATTGAAAAATAGTACCCTTACATTGATTTCAAATGATATCAACGTCCATTATATAACACTTGAGATTATAAAAATTTCTTATCGCCAGCTTTAATTAATTATTAAAAAATACTAATAAATTTAATAAGCCATGCAGGTTGCGTCACATCCTGCCCGTTCAGATGGGCGCTTTGGCGCTTTTCGACCCTTTCTTACGCCAGCAGCTGCATCGCGCCTTCACCCTAAGGGCGATTCACCAATCGCGCATGATCGAATGTTTTAATAATATCTACCCGATCAAGGCTCAGGTTAAAGAGCAAATGCATGCCGCGCGCATTGAGCAAACGCTGTGCGATACCTTGGCTCAAGACATGAAAACAGGTAAACTAAATATTCTCACTAGTGCAGTTAGCGGCATCTTTAATGAGCTTTTCACAATATGCATCATTTTCTTTGGTGCGAGTGAGGTTTTACAAAACCAGATGACTTTAGGTCAACTTATCGCTTTTCATTTGCTTGCTGGCCATGTGGCTGGGCCTATTCTCAACCTCTCTTCACTATGGGAACAATGACAGCATCTAAAAATAGCGCGCCAACGCCTTGGTTATATTGTCAATAAGCGAACAGAATGGAAGGTAGAAAAGCCGCCGATTATTTGCAATGCACCGGCTAAACTCCATGCAGAAAACCTTTCTTCTGCCTATGACCAAGAAGCCCGTGCTAAATAATATCAACCTCTGTCTCGAGCCTGGAAAGCCGCATTTGCTCCTTGGTACATCGGGCTGCGGCAAATCGACATTAGCAAAACTGCTCTGCGGTTTATACCCGCCGGAATCAGGAAAAATTTTTCTCAATGAGCAGAATATACATGATTACGACTTGCGCAGCGTGCGGCAAACCATTGCCTATTTCTCGCAGACGCCGTGTCTATTTTCGGGGAAAATATATGACAATATGCTGCTGGTAAAGCCCGACGCTACAGAGGCCGAAATAGACCGCGCCATAAAGGTTAGTGGCCGCCTTGAGCTTATTGCCCAATTGCCTAATGGCATTTATACTGAAGTTGGCGAGCAGGGCGGGTTCTTGTCGAGGAGGCGGCGCCAACGCGTAGCTTTAGCGTGTTTATTTTTACTAGATCCACAAGTGCTTATATCGGATGAGCCAACTTCCTCACTTGATGAACAAGTCAGCGCCGAAATTACCAATTATTTAAGCGCTCTTGCTGAGCATAAAACAGTGTTTGTGATTACACACAATCCGGCTCTTTTTGGAGATAAAGCCAATATCCTCCACTTTCATGAATTGGAGGTAAAACAATGAGTAAAAATAATGCAACTTTGCGCCCACCTTCACCGACTTTGCATATGGTGATTTTAACGCTTGTTGGGCTCTTTCTATTCGTTGTTATTGGCAGTTTTGTTACTAAGACAGGAATTATTGCGCGCGGGCGCAGCAGTATTATCTCCAACTCACGGCTGCAGGTTGTTCAGCCAAAAAATGCTGGGCAAGTCGCGTAGATCCCCGTTAAAGAGGGCGAATTGGTCCACAAAGGGCATCTACCCGTTCAACTCAATACCAAAACAAGCCGAGTTATCAAAGCTGGATGATACTTATCACCTGACCCTTGAGCGTCTCAATGCGGCAAAAATTCTCTTCGATAAAAAAGTTATCAGCCAAACCTCCTATTTAGAGCGACTGCACGAACATAAAAACATTGAGCACGAAATTACTATTGAACGCAAGCATTTAGCTGAAAACAAAGCTGAACAGGAAACGCTTCAGCAGCAGGAGAAAAGTTTGCTCGCCGATGAGTATGCTCAATATCAACAAATGACCCATGACGCACAAAACGCTTTAACGAATTTAGAATCTCAATTGGCGAATAATCAATATCGTTTCGATAATTTCTCGTTACGCGCCCCTGTTGATGGCTATGTAAATTAATTTGACCATACATACATTAGGTGGCTTTGTTGAACCAGGGAAAACCTTGCTAAACATAGTGCCTGCCGATGAGGAACTGCTCATTGAGGCATTTTTTGCCAATGGTGATATTGGCTTTTTGGAACAAGGGCAGCGCGCTTATATTCGTTTTGATGCTTTTCCACCTAAGCGTTATGGTATTGTATATGCCACCGTCATCAATGTTGCGGCAAGTGCTAATCAAGAACAAAATAAAGAAACGTTTGGAACTTATTGAGTTTTACTAAAAATTGATCAAAACTTCATGAACATTTATGGACGTCGGTAGAATTTTATACAGGGCATGGCTGTTTCTTCCGATGTAATTACCTCAAAACGTCGTTTGATTTCTTAGTTTTTTGAACCAATAACAAAAATTATTGAACAAGCTTTAAGGGAAAGATAATGAACAATACGGAAGAGACAAACCAAGCTAGGATTGATCCTCTCACTTCATTGGGCGTGATGACGGCGCTTATGCTACATTCTCCCGTTCACCGCAACTGGTTGGTTTGGGATATTGAGCGAAATATAGGCCAATGTATTCGGTTAGGGCAAAGTAAGCTCTATACCAATGAAGAAGGGAATTTTTGTGCCTTCCTCACTTGAGCTTTTTTAGATGAAGACAATCCTCAATCCATGTTGAAAACCGGTGATGTACTTCCTGAGGCCAATATTCAAGACGGGAAATACCTTTGGATAATTGATTGTGTCGCGCCTTATAATTAATGATGTTACAAACATGTTTTTTCCTAGTTTCCATGAATGCGGCGTGGTGTTAGGAGCTAGCGGGCACTAGCAGACGCCGCCCTTATACTTCCACCAATTCGTTACGGGCTGGGCGCTAAATGTCACGCCCGTTTCCAGTGCATCAAAATGGGCCTTGCCGCATTTGATCTTTAGCATCTCTTTCAAACGTAAATCATATTCGCTCGTTGACCCCTTCGTTTCCAATACGAAGTAGAGCTTTTGCACGCCCTCACGCTCTAAAAACACCGCCCAATCGGGCGAGTAAGAGCCTATTGGCGTCGCAATCTTAAAACTGCGTGGCAATTTAAAAAATAGCCGCACTTCGGGGTCATTATCAAGGCTTTGAGCAAATTCTTTCTCAACGCTACTTTCATAGATCACATGATCATAAACGCTTTTACTCGTTTCTACAGCCGTGCGCTCTAAATCGGCGAGAAGTTCTTCACTGTCAAAGCACTCTTGCACGCTATATTCTTGGCCAGCCAGTTTTATATATCTGATGCCTTCGACTGATTGTGTCCGCCGTGCTATAGAGATGATCTCAATCGCTTTTTCACAGAAGGCATGAGGGTTTTTCAAGAAATCCACATGCCGCCCGCTCTTAGTTAAGATCTCAGCAAGCAGCGCGAATGTAAGGTCCGTTTTTGCAGCGAGCTCGTTTAAAATATCCGGCACGCTGCACTCTAGATTTGCGACTGTAATATTGCGAGAAGATTGTTGCGCCGCGTCCACGCCCTGGCTTTTAACATCCAGTTGCACGGTTGTTGTATTTATCGTTGGGGCAGAGATTTGCGGCATTTTGGCCAGTTGCTCAACAATGGCTTTCGACATGGCCGCTTGATCACATTGCACCCGATAGGTCGTCTTCTTATTGATTTTGTCCCACAGCGCCAGAAATTCCGGTGAGGCCACCACTTGCTTTTTAAGCTTCACTTTCACTTCACGCGCCGCATTGCGTATCGCCGGCATGGCTTGGCTTGCTTCTAAGGCTTGGATAAGCGCGTGTTGTTGCCCTTTGCTAAACCGCTCATCTAAATCGAGCGTGCCGGCTTGCAATTGTGCTTTGAGCGTATCGGTGATTTGCCCTTTAGCCGTCAGAAGCTCTTTCGAGCGCAAATCATCTATAAGCTCTTGCGCCTCTTGAGCAGATAGTTCTTTTTCTTCCTTAATGATTTTTGGGTAGCTGATCTCTTGCACGCTTTCAGCTTTAAGCGCCCCGTCTTTTTGTGCCTGCTCTTGCACTTTAGCAATAATTTCCTGACGGGCTTCGGGCGCTAATTCTGCTGGCAAGGCTTGCTGTAATTCCACCGCCAAATTTTGCAGCTTTTCTGCGCGAACTTGACCTTCTTCATCCAAGATCTCACGGTCAACCAACGTTTGTACCACTTTTTGCGCTGCTTCGGAGTCAACCTTTGCCGCGACATATTTCACCTCTTGATAGCTGCGCCCCACCAATTGCGCCATTTGCAATGTGCCGAACTTATAGCCAAGATCTACCTCCAGCTCTTTCTGCAATGTGCTAACAAATTCTGCAAAGCTTTCATTCACCATGACGTGCAACACATTGATATCTTTGTCTTCCACGCGTTCGCCTTGTTGGTTAACGCAAAGGCGCAAGCCGCGGCCAATCTTTTGCCGGGCAGTAAAGTTAGATTTTTGTTCAATCAGCATACAAACTTGAAACACATTCGGGTTATCCCATCCTTCACGCAAAGTCGAATGAGAGAAGATGAAACGCAAGGGGCATTCAAAGGATAATAGCCACTCCTTATCACGCATAATCGTGTTGTAAGTGTCATCATCCAATTGCGTATCACCTTTGGTATCCTTATAAACGCCTTTTTTATCCTGCGAGAAATAGCCACCATGCACAGTCTCCGCATTTTGCGCAAATTTGGCGCGTAAGATCGCATAACGCTCTTTCGCTATCAGCTCTTCATAGCATTCTTCAAACATGCGCTCATAAAGTGCTTTTTCCCCATCAAGGCTGCGATATTTTGCAACTTCATCAATAAAAAACAACGACAAAACTTTGATGCCTAAAGGGTAAAGACGCAATTCTTTATCGAGATGTGTCTCTATGGTGCGGTAAATTTGCGCGCGTTTGAGCTGTGTTTTGTTGATATCCCCTATGGCTTGGCCAAATGTGACCATTTCTGTATTGGAGAATTCCACCGCCTCATCGCCTGTCATGCAATTAATGCCCGAAACAACATAGCCCTTGTAAAGCTCGCGCCCGCCAGTGACAAGGAAGAGATCATCCCCTGGCTTTACCGTCATGGTTTTGCGGCTGACCGCGCCCTCTTTGCTGGCAACATCTAGCTCTATCTTTGCCTTAAAGCCCCGCTCATTCGAAACAGATTTTAGCGCAATATAGGGTCGGTTAAAATCTTGTTCGATTTGATTAGAAGAAACACAAATCTGCTTCACCAACCCTTTTTGATAAGCATCGACGGGGGTTAAGCGATAAAGCAAATTCACCTCTTCTCTGTGCGTAGCGCTATAACGCAATACGCAAAGCGGGTTAAGGCTGGCAATCGCTTCTTTTGCCTTTGGCGTATTATCCACCGATTGCGGCTCATCTATAATGACAACTGGATTCGTGTCTTGGATATAGCGTATGGCTGCTTCACCATTCAGCCTATCATGCGGCAGGTTGATGATGTTTTCGGCTTTTTTGAAGGCGTCAATATTGATGATCATAATTTCAATATTGGTTGAGCTAGCAAATTGGCAAATTTGTACCAGATCTTTAGAGTTATAAATAAAATAACGATAAGGGAGGTTATTAAAAACGGAATTAAAGTGCTCTTTGGTTACGTCGAGAGATTTATATACCCCTTCACGGATGGCGACGCTGGGCACGACAATGATGAATTTGGTAAAGCCATATAGCTGGTTGAGCTTAAGAATCGTCTTGGTATAGACATAGGTTTTTCCTGTGCCTGTTTCCATTTCAATGGAAAAGTGCCTTTTCCCCAATTCTTTACTGGAAAAAAGCCTATTGCTCTGCTGTACCGCGCGCAAATTGGCTAATAACGCTTCATCATCTAGCAATAATTGATTGCCATAGCCGGACCTGTTGAGTTTGAGTTTACCTTCGCCAACAGGTAGAGGGAAGGAAGAACCAAACATTTGGTTACCGCGAAACAAATCTGTGACGCTTTTTACGGCTTCATTTTGAAATTCTTGGTTCTTAAATTTAAGTTTCATGAAGCACCGCCTATTTAAATTCTAATAAAGTCGATTTCATTATCGCGCAAAATATACAAGCAATTGGCGAGATCATTGGAATCTCTGAATGCACCGTCCAACAAAATAACTTTGACTGGAAGAAGCTTAACGATCTCTTGTGCATCTCGCGCTTCAAAGGGCGGCTCAATAGCGATAACTACCAAAATATCATCTTCATCTTTCCCAAGATAATAGAATTTTTTGCCATTAATCTGTAAAGCAAATATTTTCAGATCCAGCGTCCAGCCGTTTTTGAGCATCAGCTCGAAGATCGCATCTTGACGAGAGCGATCTGGGTGAAGACCTTTAATCCTATCCTTAAACCGCAATAGCAATTGTTCTTCAGAATCGGGGTCGTCAGGATTTATCGGGCTATCGTCCCATATAGGGAAGTTGGAACTGTCGAGTTCAAATACGCGAAAGCCGGTGTCGAGAGGCGTCGCGCGTGTTTGCAAAGCAGTTTTATGCTCTTCTTGAATTTGCTTCCCCGCGCGACGCAAGCGCTCCATGCCAATGTCGCATATGGTTTTATAGCCAGCCTTATAGGCTTCAGTCTTTTCATCGCAGAGTTCGGGCAATTGCACCATGATGAATTTACGATTGCCACCGTCGGCCGCGTTGAGTGCCATAACAGCGTGCGCCGTGGTGGCAGAGCCAGAGAAAAAGTCAAGAATGATGTCGTTATCGCTGGTGCTACTTTCTAGTAGAACTTTTATTGCATCTGGATTTTTTGCAAAATCAAAGACCCCCTTAAAATCCTCTATTGGCTTAGAGGCAAAATGATCTAACCAATTTGTATTTCGCAAAATATGTGCTGTAGGCGGTACCCAATGCTCAACGCCCATATTTTTCCCCTTGCCAGACGGATTTCTTCGTATAAATTTTTTAGTACAGCCAGTATTTTTCCAATATTCTTCCAGCGAAATAGAAGAATGATTTTCTAGATAATCGTCATAATTCGCAACCGCTTCATCTGCTTTTTCTTTAGCCCATTTCCATTGTCCATCTCTTGGCGTGAACCCAAGAACATCGTAGCGCATAGTTGGTCGATCAGCATTATTCCAGAAACCTTTCCAGTATCCTGCAGTCTGCCGCTGCTCACTCGCTTCCCGGTACACAGGATTGAATTTGAATTTTCTGGATTTAACATAACAAAGAATGTACTCAAAACCCGTATTAAAGCTAACTAATCCATCTTGAATGAATTGGTTATTAATATTTTTATCATAGCGTTTAAGGATAAAAACATTTCTAAAATTCTCCTCGCCAAACACTTCATCACAGAGTTTGCGCAGATTATGCACCTCATGATCATCAATCGAGATAAAAATCACACCATCATCACGCAACAAGCTTTGCGCCAATCTTAAACGCGGATACATCATATTCAACCACGCCGTGTGGAATCGGCCCATGGTCTCGGGGTTGGATTTTGTCGTCTGGCTGGTGATCTCCTTATAGCGGGCAAGCGGGTCCTTGAAGTCATCATGATAGACGAACTCCTTACCCGTATTATAAGGCGGGTCGATATAGATCATCTTCACTTTATTGAAGTAGGAACGCTGCAAAAGCTTCATCACTTCTAGATTGTCGCCCTTGATATAGACATTATGTGTGTTTTCAAAGTCGACGCTTTCTGCGGGCTTTGGTCGCAAGGTCGCCAAAGAAGGCTTTTGCGCTAAGCGCAACGCTTCGACCTTTCCCTTCCACTCGAATTTAAACTTCTCGAAATCATTGTCGATATATTCGCCACATAGATTCAGCAGCCTATCTATATCCAGCTTGCCTTCAGAAAAACATTGCGGGAAAGCAGCTTTTAGGCGTTCCATATCGCGCACCGCTACATCTTCTGATCTACCGTCAAGCTCGCTTAGCTCTCCTAAGTCCTTCATCTATGCTATCCCTCTCACATTAATGATAAAATGCCTAAAAATTCTAACTCTAGGCGTTTGCTGCTGCAGTTTAGCCAATTCTGCTGCTTCTTCAAGTTCTAGCTGCCATTTCTCATGCGCTACCTCTCTCTATTTTTTCTTCTAGTGCTTTGGCGAGAAGTTTATGCTTTCGCAATTGGCGAAGCTCGTTGATAGAAGGGCTTTGGTACGAGTCGATAGCTTTCCTTTCTGCAACAAGCTCTTTCTCTACGGCCATTATAGAACGGTCTAATTCTTTTCTTTTCTTACTATAGTGAACGTGGACGGCGTCTGTGGCTTCAGCCGTGCCCCGTTGGGTTTCTTGTTGGTAGGTTTTGATAAGTGCTTCGGTTGGCACAAATTGATCTAACTTTTCCTCCGCCAGCTAAATTGTGTTTTTTACAAATCGTGGCGCGGGCTCGTCTTGTTGCACGCTTTGCACTATGGGAAGTTTGAAGATTTTTTCGCAAGTTTGGTGATCTAAAACTTCGCCACTTTGTCTTTGACCGGTAAGAATATAATATTCTGCAGAATCTGCGTTCGGGCTAGAAATTTCAACGCAATAATAACCGATTGTGCAAGGCTCTATGGCTTCATTCACGATAAGCTCGCCATGGTCAGAGCAGGCCATATTCAATAAAATGCCTTTCACGAGGGGATTAAGCAGGGTTATTCTTTGGCTTGCGGGCTTAAAATCGGGCCGTAGACCATAGAGTTTTTTGCCTTTATAAAGGCGGCTGCGCGCACCAGAATAATAATAAAACAGTGATGGCGGCTCATCTCCTTCATATCTTATGGTTTGGCTATCTTCATCAATTTTATAATCGCTAAGCGTAGCAAACCAGCTTTTGACAACATGCCAGAGATGTTCCTGAATGTTTTGCGCTTGTTCCTGGATATATTGCGGCGTAATGGTGGCATTTTCTGCCACTTTTTGGGTGAAGCTGGTGAAGAGAAGCGCCTCTGCTTCTTCTATAATCTTCGTGTTCGTGTCCTCATTGACTGAAAGGTTTTCGCGGAAGGCTTGCTTAATTTCTTCCTCTCCACGAAGTGGGGCTGCGATCTCCCCGGGGTAAGAGATAAATTGGCCCAATATTTCGTCTGAACGGCCGAAAATACTGTCAAACTGTAAAGTGCGCTTGTTGATGAGCTCTAAGGTGCGCACATCATCGATATTTTTCTGACACATAAAATTCACGACAATAACATTGCGCATTTGCCCTTGGCGACGGCTTATTCTTTGCTCTAAATCCACCGCATCATATAAGAGGTCATAATTTATGACAAAAGAGCAAAATTGCAGGTTAAGCCCCTTTGCTGCGTCGCCATGTGCTGGCAAAATACCGCTTTCGGCAGAACGGAATTTTTGCGCATAATCTTGCTCTTGGCTGGTGATGATAGGGTAGTTTTCGCTTAAATGTTGCGCGAGTAAGGCAAGCGCGGTTACATTATCAACAAAAACCAGCGCTTTTTGCGCATAGCCAAGTTTCGTGCTTCAGTAAATTGTCTTTCTAAAAGCAGTTTTAGATTGTCCGACTTGCCATTATGCTGGCAATTTTTATCAATTCTTACAATGATGAGAGATGCGCCTTTTCTTTTGGCTCATCAATACGTGCTAGAGCTTTACAATGGTTCGGTGAATGGCTTGGGGGCAAGAAGCCAAAATATGATAGAGCATTAAAGTCAGATCATATAAATCAATTTTAGGGCAGGCTTGCTTGTCAGGACAAGCGAGATAGACCGCAAGCTTGTCATAAATTTCTTGCTCTTTTTGGCTTAGCTCATAGGTCAGCATGAAGGCTAAACGCCTGGTGAAATTTACATAATTTGTGACTTGCTTTTTAAGGGTGCGGAAGGCAAATTGCGAGACCCACTCTGAAAGCTCGGGATAGTTTTCGGACTTGCGAAAATAGCGCTTATAAAAGTGATCTGCATCCGGCAAAACGCTTTCATCGATAAAATGGATAAGCCCATAAATATCCATGATGCTCATAGTGATGGGCGTCGGCGTCAGCAACAGCTTAAACGCGCCTTGGCAGGCTATCTTCAAAGTGCTGGTGATTTTATTCTCGAGCTTGGCAAGAATATTCGCTTCCTCGAAAATCACCGGGTCCCATATATTCTGACTTATCGTCTCGTGCTGTTTTAGCGCGTGTTGATAGGTCGTGATAATTAAGCCAGCTTCAGTGGGCAAATTCTGTCCACCTTCCCAAATATGGTAAGGCAAGGGCAGGGCGTTTTCTAATATTTCTCGCCACTGAAAGAGCAAATTGGCGGGCAAAATAAGCAATTGCCGCTCATAGCCATGGAAGAATTTTTGCGCGGCGACCAAAAGCGCTTCATAGGTCTTACCAAGCGAGCCTTCATCGCATAAAATCGCGCCTTTGCGGCTTGGTATTTGTAGAGCAAATTGCGCAGCGGCGATTTGGTAAGGGTAGATTTCCATATTGGCCGCAGAGAAAACCGGGGCAAAATCACTTTGCGAATAAGACAAAAGTTCACATGTCTTAATCATGAAACGGTTTATTTTGCACTTTCCCCCCTTGCATCGAACCAACAGTTCTATCCTATACAGAAAAAACTATATGGTAAACTGATCTTGAAGGGAGTTAGAAGTATTAAAATATGGCCCAACGCGTTTTTAGGTTAGTTTGCGCTTAAGGCAAAAGCGTTGTGCATCAAACTTTTTGCTTTGGCGCTTGCATTGCATTACTTTCTTCTTTTGGGGACGCGCTGTTTGGTTTGTAGGAGGCCAGCATCTTGTAGGTGGCGACCGAGCGGGTCTGCCCCGGCGAGTAGTAACAGATCTTCTTCCAGCCGCAAACAAAAAAGGACGCTCGCATAGACCCCCATGGAGATACCCGGATTGCCCTTTTCAACCTTACTCAAAGTCGCGCGACTAATACCAGCGCGCTCTGCTAACATCACTGCCGTGATTTTCTGCCTTAGGCGCGCCAATTTGATATTTTCGCCGAGTTTAGCCTGGCGATCGCGCTGAGGCTTTTAAAGATTTTGCCCTCATAAGCATAACCGCCTTGAACCGCCACAACGACATGGGGCACGCCCTTATATTCTCGTAAGAGTTCGGTACCAATAACGGGGCGGGCGAGTTTTCTCTGTGCTTTTGGTGGTATCTGCTTGTTGCGAAGAAAGTCTAATGTCTCAGCCTTGAGCCCACCATAAACAAGCTTTTGCATGTGATAAGAGAGTTTAAAAACAAGTGTGGCTTTGTTGCGCGAGGTCGGTTCTTCATTGAACGAGCTCTGCCAGAGCTGTTTCAGCTCAACCATTGGCTTGTGCTTTAGCACTACTAGTTCGTGTTCTAGGTCTTGGCTTATGCTTGCTTGTGTGTTTTGCTGCAATTGTCGTCCCCCTTTAGCCCTATTTGGCGTCTACGTTCTATGAATGCTTCGATATTGGGCACTAGCAAGCAGAAAAGCGCTTTTACTGCCCATATTCTTTGGCTTTTCACTAGTCTGAACGTTTGGCAAAAAGCGACGAAGCTTGGTGCGACTAAAGTTCGAGTAGAGATAAAAAAGGAAGGACGTTGCGTGAAAAACCAAAGAAATTCAACGGGTTGATTGTTTTTTGAAAGAGCAAAAAGAGAAGGTTTTTGCTTATTCGAGTGCTAGGCATTTGAGCCTATAAAATACTCAAAAAGCCATCAGGCTAAGTGGCTGGATTTTATAGACTTTTTAACTGAAGGTCGGATTGAGAAAGCCTCCGCTGTTTGAGACTCTTGGGCCTATTTTGGATAAATTGTCTCTAAAATTGCACAAATTAGAGCGACCTTTGTGCACGCTCTTTTGCGCTACGGATATGAAAAACCGCCGCAATGCTGGGCTTTCGGGGCCTATGGGCGTGATAAAAATCTACGCAAAAACAAGAATGAGAAAGTTGAGGGGAAAATAAATGGTACTGCAGGCGTTACATCGATTCGAACGTTCTATTATCTTTCTTTACGACATAGAGAGAAAATGCCCTCAATCTTCCGTAACTTCTGTTCTAGCAACTCAAGGCTACATCTATAGAAACGACACCGTCACCTAAATGTGTTAACGAAAAAACATACTAAAGGACTACCTTATAATTGTCTGATTTATGGAAAAAATAAGGACGAAAAAGAGTGTCTCCCTCAAACTATTTACCACATGCCTGTACTTTCCAGACGCGGATCTTCCAATAAAAATAAAATTCCTAAAAGTTGTTTATGAGACCACTCCTCGAAAATTGTATAGTAATCGCAAAAAATTTATCATATTTTCCTTATTTATAAAGAAAAATCTAGTCACAATATTCACCATAAATACGATAAATGTCTTTATACACTTGGTGAAGATATATCTATGCTAAATAACTTACTAGAAAAGCATATAGATAGACGAGAAGATGATATAGCTATAATCATAACAAGAAATATAAATTTTTCTAAAATATACGAAATATTAGCAGCTTATCCGAAAAATAAACTTTATCATATTTCAATTTATCTCAACCACGACCCTTTAAGTTTTTCAGAAGACACTAGCAATATCCCCAAAGAAGTTTATCTTTATCGAAAGAAGATACAGTTTATTTTTGCAAAATATGTGACTTCTAAGGATACAGAGTATCAGAAAAATTTAAAAACTCATTCTGACATATTTAAACCGTATGATGCAATATGTTTTTTAGATATAGAAGATATACGTTTCTTTAACTGTCGTACTTTTCATGATGTTGAGAAAAAAATACCTAGCACAGAATTTAGATCGATATTGTTAGCCAGAAGATCCTTACGTAACGAGTTCGCGCAGATTGATGTTCCTGATAGAATACACGCAAAAAAATGGATTTGTAATTACATTAAATCGCCAACGCTGCGAAATAAACGAATAACCTTTGACCCGTATACTTACAAATACGGGAAAGGCAATGATGAAGTCATCTTCTATATACATGGTGGTGGTTTAGTCTATTATGATAACGATATTTATGATACACTTGCTTCTCGCATAAGCGCTTTTTTAAAGCTACCGGTTTTTTTAATGGGGTATAAGAAAGCTCCTGAAAACGATGCTTGCGTGCTTTTAACTGATTTAATTAATCGAATCACTTCACATTCCCACGCTTATGAGAAAATATGGCTATTTGGAGACAGCATAGGCGGATTGATTGCACTTTATATAGCAACGAACATTTTGTATAAAAAAACAAGTTGCGTTACACTATTTTACCCCGTCTTATCGACTGATCATTATTTCCCTTCTTACGAATTATTTGGAAAACATTATTTACTTGACAGTGCTATGATGCGGTGGTTCTATACATTATATAGACCTTATTTCAGAAAAAAGGGCTTTAATCCTATGGAACTACCTGAAGATTTTTGTAAGAGCGTAATAGTTGACCTCTTTTACTCCAGGTATGATGTTTTGGCGCATGAGGCAGCTTTATTCTCAGAAACTTGGAAAGGAGCTGGAGTCCACAAATCCTTTGCTTTGCCACATGACTTCTGCTTGTATCACACTAGCCTTCAAGATGCCCAGGCTGCTTTTCAAGATATTATTCAGTCAATTAATAAGTCAAGGAGCTTACAAAATGAATGTTGATCAAATCCAATACTACACTAAAAATTTTCTTACGAAATAGATTCTGCCGATCTATACGATAAATTAAATGAAGCGGACAATAGCAATATCGTAGTTATTGATACGCGATCTAAAGAAGCTTTTGTACAAGAGCATATCCCAACCGCATTAAATCTACACCATAAAGCTATGTGCCATAATAATACTACTGACTTAGATAAAACTAAGATTTATGTTTGTTATTGCGATGGTATAGGCTGTAATGCTTCCACTAAAGGGGCTTTAAAAATGCTCACTTTAGGTTTCCAGGTTCTAGAGTTAATAGGTGGTATCACATGGTGGAAAAAAGATGGTTATGAAACCCATGGGACAAAAGAGCAAACTGCTCGCTTAACCCATTGTGACTGTTAACGCCTCTGCAAAAAATATTGGTAGCTAAGGGGGAAAGTGTGAAGCCATCTGTAGTAATCGTTGGTGCGGGTATAGCGGATTGTGCGTGCGCTATCCTCTTAGCTCAACGAGGTTTTGAGGTTAGATTATTAGATCATCGTATTGCTTCAAATTCTTATAAAACATTATGTACGCATTTCATACAACCGTTTACCAATGATATTCTTCATGAGTTAAGGCTATCTCATTTATTGACGTCGGCGTACAGCATTGCCCACTAAGGTAATGTTTTTTGTTGCGAACACTATAATTGATCTTGACGGTGGTTATACAGATGATGAGGTATTTGCCTACGCGCATAATATTGAACGCCGTATTTTTGACCACGAGTTACGTCTAGAAGGTAAAAAAGCTGGCGTTAAAGTGCATATGGGTCAAAGTTTACGTGCTTTTTCTTTTGAAAATCAACGCTTTTACCTGCAAACCCGTAAGGGCGATAAAAATGAGAATTTCTCGTGTGATTATATGATTGCGGCTGATGGCAGACATTCAACTGTAGCAGGGTTGCTGGGAGCAAAAGCTCAAATAGATCAAAATGATAGAGCTACCTATTTTTGTTATGTTCAAAATTTAAAAGCACCGCATCCCCATCGATCCCTGTTCGCACTGAGTGACAATAAAATGTCTTTCTTGTACCCACAGCGCAACGGCACGCATTTATTATCGCATTATTTTGACAAAACTTTATTGTCAAATGTAAAAAAAACTTCCTTAATATCAATCCCTTATTCAAGGAATGGCAGACTTAATTCCTAGCGTCAACTTTAGCAATTCTACACTAGCAAGCCCAATTTATGGTTATAAAAAATATGATAATCAACGACGGGCGCCTGTCATTGACAACATTCCATTTATTGGGGACGCCGCACTATGCCTGGATCCTATGAGTGGCGTCGGGTGTTCGTTTGCTCTTAAATCAGCAAAAATCTTTGCAGACTTAATGATTTGAACTCCAGAAAATCGCGACTTGATAAACGAAAATTACCAAAAAAACCATACTCACTTTTTTGACTCTCATGCACGTGGAATAATTGCAGACTCAAAAATAAAGAACAACGACAAACAAAATTTCCAACTGTATCATCTGATTCAGAATAACAGTGAAGTAAAAAAAGCATACTTAGCATTAACAGCACGCTTAATAAGCCCAAATGCTTTCCAGAAAACTGTTTTCACCTCTAGAATCAACGGAAGCGAAAAAAGAGTAAAGGAGGCTCCATGGGCAAATCTTGGCTTACTACACTACCTATAAATATATATTGTCTTTGCACTGCAGTAGCAGCAATGTGGATTTCGTTTACGTTTACAAACGTGAGTGGATTTACCATCACCTTTGTGTCATTTACGGTGGCGGCTATCATTTTTATATCGTGTCAATTCATCAAAGATAGAAATATATTCCGGCTAATGAAGATACACCCGAAGTTTATTGCTATCATTAACATCTTGACTTTAATTAGCTGGCTTTTCGCATTCTTATCATTATATAATATCGAACCATCTATAGATGGTGCTATTTTTCAAGGCTCTTTACCAGTCGGCGTTTTAGTTTTTGAACTTATAGCACGTTCTACTAAATTTTTTAGCTTACGATCCTTATCTATCTTATTCATCGCACTATGCTTAGTGGGATTGACACTATCCAGATTACTGACTGGCAGCGATCTACTGACCTACCAGCCCCAACAACTATACCTTGGTATTTTACTGGCAGCCATCGGAGGTTTCTCTGGCGGTTTGTATGCGTTTATATCTGGACGTTTCCATCAAAAATTCAAAGCAACTACATTAGAAATATTATCAAATCGTTTCTTTTTACTGATAATTCTAACAGCCATACTGGGAACAGCCATACTGGGGTATGGAGATCTTATAAAAATTCTCTCGATTGAAGCAGGGCGCACTATTAAACTGTTATTTTTAGCACTCGTCTCGGTAGTCCTCCCCATATTTGCTCTACAGATGTCAATCGAAAAATTAGGAGCTGCTAAAGTATCCATAATCACCCCCTTCATTCCTGCACTTGTTTTTAGTAATGGAACAATACGTAGCTGGTTGGCCTTCACTATGGGTGCCTTTCTTTATTCTATTAACCTGCCTTTCCTTATTTCTCGCGAATTATTGGCTAACAAAAAGTAGTTAGCTCTTTTTTATAAACATGCCGCCTTTACCGCGATACGTTTAGTAAGCGATAAAGGTGCGCATATTTTTAATTTAGTAAGCCATTATTACTTGTCGCTCCCTGCTTTACAGAAATCATGATTAGACCCTACATCTCGTTAAAGCTTAACCTGCGGAGCTGCTCCTGCGATTACCCAATCTCCTGTGATAATCCTGAAAACTGAGCCGCCTAAACCATCAAGTGCAAGCATCCCCGGAAGATGTATAAAGCGGCTAACCGCACAGGGAAATGACGAACAAAACCCAAAGCTTCAGAAACTTTCAAGTAATTATAAATTCAAACTACCAATTTCTCACGAATAGAACGGCAAAGCCTAAGAACAAGTTTGAAACACCGAATAACCAGAAAGAAGATAAGCCAATGCTTCATCCACAACTATAATATTCCATATAGATAAATACAAATTATACACTTTAAACCATTATAAATAGTACTCTATAGAGATCCTTCTAAAGACATTCTTTTGTAATAGATGATTTAATTATCCTTTAAGAACAAAGTATAATTAAATAATTTATAATCATAATAATATGATAAAATTAATTGATATTATATATGATTTAGATGACCACGCCATTTACGACATTATACAGTAAACTTCATAGTATTATCGAAATATATCCTATCTTTATAGATGAATTAATAGCAACCTATCACTACAATAAATTATTTATTTTCAATAATTGTACAACGAAGAATAAATACAACATAATCTATTTATTGTTTCTTCTTTAACTTAGTGTAATATGAATCTATATATGCTTTTCACCAATCATCTCGCGTTCAGATTGCGCAAAGCTAAAGAGAATATTCATGGTAAAGCGACCAGTGGAATCCTTGGTGTTTAAAAATTGCGTCACCGAAACAAAGCCTACATTATGCGCATCAAACAGACCAATCATTTGCGCAAAATCGGTTAAAGAGCGTGATAAACGGTCAATCTTATAAGCCACGACAACATCAATCTTATTTGCCTCTGTATCTGCAAACAAAGCTTGGAGCGCGGGTCGATCCATAGTACCACCACTAAACCCACCATCATCATAATGCGTTGGTATAAGTTGCCAACCTTCATGATAATGAGACTTAATATAGTTCTCGCCCGCCTCTCTTTGCGCATCAAGCGAGTTAAACTCTTGCTCTAAGCCTTCTTCGGTAGATTTACGTGTATATATCGCACAACGTATAAGTTTCGGCGCTATTTTACGCGTTTTATCACTCCATACATCTTTCTTGACTGCCACTGATTACCCCCGTTTTGCAAGACCAAAAAATAAATAGCCATTCCAAGTGGTGCCGGTAATATGTTTTGCAATTGCGTTCAGGCTTTTATAAATCTGGCCTTCATAATTATAACCATTTTGAACAACGGTCACGCGATGGATCTGGCCTAGATATTCGCGCCGCAATTGGGTGCCAACCACGGACTGTTTCCGTTTGCTTGCCCTTGGCTTTTTAGCTGGCTGCACAGCACGCAAAAATTCAAGCGTCTGTGGCCTTAAGCCACCATACTTTATTTCTTGCATGCGATAAGCGAGCTTCATAGCTAGTGTTGCTTTATTGCGTCCAGGCACATCTTCGTTAAAATAAGCGCGCCATAAGGTTTTAAGCTCCAGCATCGACGCACCTTTTAAACTCTCTAACTTCTGTTCTAATTCTGTACAACTCATGTCTAATCCTCTTATCACATGAATGCTCTATTCGCAGACTTAGTCCAGCGAATAGTGCGTTGTGCTAAAATCAGAAAAGGAACCCAATCAGGACTAAAACTAACCAGCGCTTAAAGCAAAAAACTATGCTTTTCACACTTATTAAAGCATTATGGACTGGTTACTCATTTAAATTCTAGAGACCCTGATGTCATGATGGCGCAAGATATGCAGGCAACTGGCAAGCTCATTCGCATCTCTAAATGCGCCTTCCAGCGCAATGACTTCAATGGGAAGGTGTTTCACCATTTCTTCGGCATCCTCTGGTTCAAGGGGCGGATCTATGGCGATAATTACCAGCACATCCCCTTCTGCCTTGCCGATATAGTAAAAATTCTTGCCATTGATCGGTAAAGAGAAAATCTTTAAATCCAACGGCCAGCCATATTTAAGCAAGATCTCAAAGATAATATCAGCATGAGAGCGCTCTGGGTTGACCCCTTTCAGCTCCTCCTTAAAGCGCAGCATCAATTGTTCTTTCGCATCGGGCGCGTTCGGGTCTATCGGGCTGTCGTCCCATATGGAAAAGTTGAAACTATCTAGCTCTAGCACCCGAAAGCCCGCATCAAAGGATGTTTCACGCATTAATAAATCCGTTTTGTCTTTTCTTGAATTTGCGCACCCGCGCGGCGAATGCGCTCTATGCCTATCTCGCATATGTTTTTATAGCCTGCTTTATAGGCTTCAGACTTCTCATCACAGACTTCAGGCAATTGCACCATGATGAATTTGCAGTTTGCCACCATCTTGCGCGTTTAGCTCCATCACCGCATGCGTCGTGGTGCTGGAACCTGCAAAAAAGTCGAGAATGATATCGTTCTCTTGCACATTGGCAATGGTCAACAACCGCTGCAACAGACGTAAAGTTTTAGGCCCGTCAAAAACAGTACGTTCCATAAGCGCGGTAACCTCTTGCGCGCCTTCTTGGCTATGGCCAACCTCCTTATAAAATAAGAGAGACGTCACCGCCATACCATCAAATTTTAATTCGCTTAGAAAACGTTTTAAAGACGGTACATTATCACCATTAGGCCCGAACCAAATACGCTTATCGGCAATAGCTTGCAAAAATGCTTGCTCTGAAAATCTCCAACACCGTCCCGCCGGTGGGTTAACCACACGGCCAGAAGGAGTTTTAACAGGATAATCATAAGCAGCACTGTAGGTCTTTACTGAAAGATCAGACGACTTCCACGGCCCGCGTGGGTCATTGTCAGGGTTTTTATAGCGGCTATTTGCCTCTTCTGTGCGTGGAAGGCGGCCAATGGTAAAAACGCTAATATATTTCGCATACATCCAAATATAATCGTGACTTTTCGAAACATAGCGCGCATCATTTTTCGGCGCATAGGCCCGCTCCCACACCAATTGCGCGACAAAATTCTCCTCGCCAAACACCTCATCACAGCCTTTGCGCAAATTATGCACTTCATGGTCATCAATTGAAATAAATATGACCCCGTCATCACGCAAAAGCGTCTGTGCCAAACGCAAACGCGGATAGATCATATTCAACCAAGCCGTGTGAAACCGCCCCATTGTCTCAGGGTTGGATTTCGTGGTCTGCTTGGTTATTTCCTTATATCTTGCCAACGGGTCTTTAAAATCATCCCCCGTATTATAGGGCGGGTCAATATAGATTATCTTCACCCGCTATTTGATTCATATTGGCGCTTCCCCTTAACGCTTAGTATAAAATCATAAAATGCTTTATTTCCGCAGTAATTACAAGCTTACTATAGAATAACAAATACTTAAGGAGAGTTACAGCGATTGTTCCCAGCGAAGGTCTTATGTTTGTATCACACCGCCCACCCACGAGATGCACGCCAACTAAAAAAATAAGCGATTTTATAAGATCTTGAAAAATAAGGATAAATTTAGCATAGACCTTTTTAACAAAGTCTCCGCTAAATGAGACACTTTTGGCATTTTTGGCAAAAAACGAGAAAAATCGCGCGCACAAGGTCTCTGCTCTGTGACGGCCCACACGCAAAAAAGGCCGAGAACCGCGGCTTTTTACAGCCTGACGAAAGGCCAAAAATGAGACTGAGAAAAGTTGGAACAAGATAAATGGTACTGTGTGTGATACATCAATGCGAACATTCTCATTTTTTGAGGTGAAAAATTTCTGTCGTGCATCTTTAAAAATGCGTTGGTATTTTAGTTCTGCGTCATATTGCACTAACTGCGAGAGAATAAGCTCCTGCGCACTCACTACGATTAGAAAAATAAGCTCGTATTATCTCTAAAATTTGGTCTAAGTTTGCATATTTCTAGCCCATCGGAACCAAACTGCTCCGACAAGCCCGCCGACAATGCCCATAAAGAGTGACAAAGCTGTAATGACAGCACCAACACCATAGATCCCGGTAAAAACGGTAACGAGAAGCCCTGCCAATGGCTGTGACAAATTATTCAACATGACAACAAGGCCGGTCGTCTTGCCAAGATCTTGTGGCGGGATAATGCGCTGACGCATGGTTCGAATGAAAATGTTGAACATTTTGTCAAAGCCGATAACAAGGATAAAACCGACAACATAAAGGCTGGTGCTGGAAGCAAGACCCGTGATCATGCCACCTAGAAAAATCATTAAATAGGAAGTAAGACCAAGTGTCTTTAGTGATAAAGAACTATGTGCAATGGCAAACAGAATAAGAACGGTAGCAACTGCACCTATAGTTTGGAGAACAGCATAATAGGTTTCTGATTCACCATGAATACCCGTAACCATTGCTGCTGAAGTCGCGAGCGTTACCCCAATGATGAGGTTGACCGCAGCAGCAAGAAGGACGACCTTTAATAAATCTGGCGATCTCACAATATGCTGCAAAGCAGTGACCATGGGCAACATCCAATTTCCTGTTGGCTTTTGTGATTCTGCCAAAGTCGGTTGGACAAATCGCTGCCAAACAAGGATTGTGCCATCTGCGGCAAGAAAAAGCAAAGTCGTTGACACCACAACATATTCCCAAGGCCAGAATTTGAGAAGGGCAGCGGCAACAAGGGGGCCAAGCACCATACCCAACTGATCGGCAATTTGCGTATAAGAAGCGACTTTCTCAAAACGATGACCGGAAAAAACCTGCGGCAACATCACTTCTCTGGACATGAGCCCTTGGGTAGTCAAAACCCCACAGATAGACGAGATTGCGATCAGCCAACCGATCCCCCCGAATAATGTAAACCCAACCATGCCACAAAAACAAACAATGGCCCGATAAAGTTGGCTTACCCGCAGCAATTTCAGGGGTGACATGCGATCACAAAAAGCCCCGCAGATTGGAAAAGAGAGATATCGCGGCAAAGTTTCAAAGAAAAAAACCGCCCCTGACCAAGCCACACTGCCCGTCAATTGAAAGACAACCAAGGGCACTAGGAACAAAAGAATTTGATCCGCCAATCTTGAAAGAAAGAGAGAATAGAAAAATGCTTGATGCTTTAGTCCCATAGGGCCGCCCTCTTGCCACGAATAGATCAGTATGAAGATCCAGTTTCACCGTTAAGATTGTGACGCTCATTACCAGTCAGTGGAGGATTAAAAACGCTCACCAGTACCAAATCTTCATTTTTCCCGCCGCGCAAATAATGCTCGTCATGTTGATCTAGTACATAAATATCACCAGGTCGAATAGAATATATATTGCCTCGCATGTCCTCAACTTCGCCTTCACCGGCGATACAATAGCACGCTTCTAGAGGGTTATGATACTGTAGTTTGGATACTGTCCCCGCCCGCACAACTGTGTGGCAAACAGTGAAGCCCATGCCGTCATCCTTTGTTAGCAGACGATGGCTTGTGCCATTTCCCCAGTCTACATATTTATCTGTATTTTCTATATCTTTTATATTTCTAATAAACATGATACCTCCTTAGATTATGTGTAATTAGTAGCCATTTTTAAATCGTCTCTAAAATTATAGCGATTAACTCTATCACACCGTGAAAGGGCGTAGATGGATCACGCCCACCCCCTAAGACGCTTGATTCAATCAGATCTTGCTCACCATCAAGTGTGCTTGAAATAAAGGGGATAAGCGTGAATTTATCTCCAGCAGGAACGACACCAAAGCTTGGTTCAAATCCAAGCAAAAGCCGTGTATTCCAACCATATGCACGTGCCATTGCCAAACTCCTATTTTAGAAAAGTTATTATAGAGAAGCGGGATTTATCTCTCGATTACTCTAAAGGGCTTAGAGTTGAATAAAATAAAAAACTCGGCACAAAGCCGCCTTGATGATTGGTGCACCTTCAATCGCCTCAATGCTAAATTGCGGGCTGCCAATAGAGACAAAATCCACAAGCCCCTCTAAGGTTGGTTTGCTCCCAAGAGAGTGGCTGAGGGCGACAAGTAATTGGTCTAAAGCATGTTGGTCTTCTCTCGTATCTTGCACGAAAAGTTCAACCTCACTTTGGCGCCGGTAATGATAAAGTGGCGGGGAGAGGGTCATTTCAGGCTCGCCTACAGAACCATCGCACAGAATGATAAGTCCTCCTCTGGGAATAGACGCCGGTAAAGCTTCATTACGTAAAATCAGCAAATCTTCTCGGTCTTGCGAAGGATTATATTTGGACATTTTAAGCGCAGTTTTCAGATGTGAAAAGAGAGCCTCAAGGGCTCTCTCGCGTTTGGATAGCATTTCATCCTCAATTCTAAAAGGCTAATGGTGTCGCAAACTTCTAGTTTAGTTAATGTTAAAAGGTAGCTTTGACATGTGTAACTTATTGTGTTACACTGGAGAGCTATAACGGAGGATTTACTTGGTGCTTAAAAGCTTCAACCACAAAGAACTAAAATCTTTATGGACGCAAAGCAGAAGTAAGATAGATGCAAAAATGCATAAACGGATTTTGCGTCGCTTGACCGTGTTGGATGAAGCCATAACTATTAAAGACCTTAATTTACCTGGTTTTGATTTCCATGCCCTACATGGTTTTAATCCTACGCGTTACACTATCCATGTGAACGGCCCGTGGTGTATAACCTTCGAGTTTCATGATGGGCATGCTTACAATCTTAACTTCGAGCAATATCATTAGCGCCTTATAGAATGGAGGGAAAAGCAGATGACGGAACTAATTGAAAAAGACTCTTCTCGCCCGCCTTGTCACCCTGGAGAGATTTTGAAAGACATTTTTGATGATTTAGATTACACCAAAAAAGAAATCGCCCAATCTCTTATGGTGTCTCGCCAGCATTTGCACGGCGTGTTGGAAGGAAAACGCCCCGTGACTGCTGATTTTGCCGCTCGTTTAGGAAAGTTTCTAGGCAATGGGCCTGGCCTTTGGTTACGCATTCAAGCGGCCTATGACACTTGGCATGCTCTCCAAAATATTGATGTGTCTCATATTCCCACCTTAGACGTTGCGTCTGTGCATTAATAAGCCGAGCTAAAGTAACAGTCTTGCAAATGAGATTAAGCCACTAAGCCGAAGCTCATCTCTTGCTTAATAGCGACAAAGTTTTAATGTGGCGAAAGCCAAAAGTAGGAGCGCTCAGACCTCCGCCTTCGTTGTCAGATTAAACGCTCTTATCTGGCCAATGGTTTAAAATTAGCTGCGGCAACCTCTTATGCCATTCTTTAGCCTCTTGTGTAAAATGAAGGCGTTTTTTTGTCTCACTTGACGAACGACCCAAAACATGATCACTGTTGTGAGCTTATTGCCGGTTTTTTACTCTTCTCTCCCGCTTTAAGCGAAAGACAAAGCGCAAAGGCTCATAGCGACCCATTAGAAAGTTAGCCGGACTGATGCGCTTGCCGCCAGTGCCGCGCTTTGGTGCATTGGGCGTTGGTATAGCGAGCCAAAGGCCACCTCTAGCTCTTATTAATGCGCCATTTTCAAAGCCTTCGAGAATATGGCTGGCTTTGGTATAAACAAGCCCTGCCGCACGCAACGAACTCTGTCTTTTAGGAAAAACTTCCGCACGCCAGCTATTGGCCAGACGCTGACCAAAGCCTGCGCTTATCATTTCGCGACGCATTGCCATTTTTAACCCTTGGCTAGCCTCGCTAATGCCAAAAGTCACCGCTTTTCACCTCAATCCAATTCTTGAAATAAAAGGGTTTGAAGATTACCCTCAAGAGCTGCTTTCAATTCTGTAGGCATTGATTTTTAAGATAGCTCCTGCATAATCGCGAATAGGCTCCCCTTGAACCTTATAGTGAGCGTCGTTCAAAAGAATGAAAGACAAGGTGACATAGCTTGGGACGATATCCGAGCGGACCTTAAATAGGTCACAATGGGAAAATATATCACTTTCATATAGGTCAGACACCTTATCCTGTTGTTGATGAATAATAAGAGTTTGGATGCTCATTTGATTGCTAAAAATAAGCGTGCCATTTTGACCAAAATGAGCAAAAATACTGGAGAGCATGCGTCCAATATTCTTTTTAAATGGCATAAAATTACCCATAAAGCTTTCTTAACGAACCTTTGCGCAAAGGCAGGCGTTAGGACGATAGGGAACGATTAACGGAGCTGATTGTAAAAGTAACCAGCGCACGGCAGGGTCTTCCTCAGCCCAAGATTTCACAAAATAACGCTGTGCTTGATAAGAAGCCTTTTCATCCGAAATGGCACCGTAGCAGCGCGCTCCTTCCAGCTGAGTCCGGCTAGCAACGATGACCGTATAGTCAGGCAGGATCTTTTGCAGCTGATCATTTTCATCAACATAGCGATCATTGTAAATCAAATATCCAGATCACCCATCGTTCCGACAAATCGCGCTAGATCATTGCCATTACCTTGAGCCATAGGGCCAAGAGCAAGATCAGTGGGGCTAGCGTTGCGCCGAATGTCCAAGAGTTTTTCTACCATTGGATCGCTTTTAAATAAGCGCCAAGCCAAAGTGTCCATGATTACTGTACGTGCCACAGCGCCAGAACTTTCTTGGATTTTACCGACCCAATCTTCAAGATCGTTTAAAGCCTTGGCTCCTTCTTCTCCCCATTTTTTATTGCCCGTAAGTGAAAATATGAGGCTTGGATCGCGACCAAAATCAATAATCACTGTCGGATAATCTTCTCCTGAGACGGTGATTTTTCCCGTTAATAAAGCGCTCGCTGCCATAACTTCTTCACGTCTGATTAAATTTTCGAGCTGCTTAGATAAGGCACGGCTTAAATTGGCCTCTATGCGTTGCATTGGCGCAAGGGAGCCGCCTATTTTCTCTCCAATAGACCGCTTTAAGGGTTTTGAGGGATCAAAGCGTCGTTTATCCTTGGCATAAGCGGGTTTGAAGCTTTTGGCCGTATAACCTTCATCATTGACAACACGTCCCGCGACTAACGGCGAAACAAAGGGGGTCAAACGTGGCCTGGATTTATCAATATCGAAGTAAATTTCTTCACTGGCTTCGGTTTGTTCCGTGCCAAAAAACATGTCAAGCAAAAAAGAACTGGGTCGTTCTAAATGCTCAACAACTTTTGTCAAAATATGGGTGCTGAAAATATCTATTGACATGAGGCCTCACTATTGTTGATTTTGGCGCAGAAAAATAGATTTCAAACGCAAGCTCATACGTAAACTCTCGATAGAGTGACCGCTCCCAAAGCTCAAAGCGCTTTCATTAAATTCACCGATAAGATAGACAATGCCTTGCTGTTCGCCGGTTTTCTTTTCTAGGGGAGCTGCGAGAATAGCATCAAGCAGTTGTGATCCATCTTTGGCCTCTGCCTCACTTAAAACATATTTTCCGCTGGCTTCAATGCAGCCAAGAACAGCTCCCTCTGTAAGTTCCTGCTTGGAGATAATTGTCACCATGCGTTTGATGCGCGGAAACTCGCCGGCGATCAAATGAGAAAGTTCGATGAAACCTTGATTAATAAATCCTTGTGCATGAGTCATCCCTATCTCCTCCTTACGCATATCTGGCAATGCGCGCAGCGATCGCTTCAATACCTACAGATTCCTCGCCAGTATTAGGGCCAATTTGCGGATTTTTAATCGACCCCATGATCCGTTCAAAAGAGTTAATCTCTGGCTTTTGTGATGAGATTTGCCCACCGCTCTCAACGAGAGCCCCTTCTTGCATACTGGCTTTTTGCAAGGCTGCTGCTTCTTCTTGCTTGGGTAGCTTTTTAAGTAAACTCTCAGCCTCTGTAGGCATCATTTTGGTATTTAATGCGAGCTATAAGGCTAAAGGCAGGCGACCAATGGCCGTATCTGAATTTAAAATTTGCCCAAAGCGGTTGTGCGCTATTTGTGCACCTTCTTCACGCAGAATCTCTACCCATTCGGGGTGCTGCTTTTTTAGGCTTTCAAAATCCATGATTTGTTTTTCCTCTCTTATTTGTTGCGCTTTTATGCACTGTGAAGCGGGCTGGCTCAAAGCATGCGAAACTTTCTCTGTCTCAAAAAAGGCGCCTCGGACTTTGGTATTAAGATCCTGTACAAGACCATCTAGAGCCCCTAAGCGGTCGGCGAGGCCAGCGCGAAGCGCATCGGCGCCAATAAAGACGTCGGCGCCGCCATAATGCTCCAGGACCATCTCACGGGTGACAGAGCGATTGCGCGCCACAGTTCCCACAAAAACTTCTGCAACAGCATCAATACGTTGTTGCAGTTTTAAAAAACCTTCTTCATTACTGGGGTCGAGTCTCTTGTTAGGGGAACAAGAAGAGATAATCTCAATTAAAGGGTCCTTCCTATCAGCGTTGTTTTGACTGGGGTAAATGCCAACAACGCCAATAGATCCTAAAGCAGAAGTTTTGCTGACAACAATCTCGTCGCAGGCTGAAGCAATCCAATAAGCACCAGATGCAGCGTCTCCTGAAGCATAGGCAATTAGAGACTTTTGACCGCGCACATGATAGATAGCGTGCAAGTTCACTCACCCCATTTACCTCACCACCAGGCGAGTCTATGTTGAAAATTACGGCTTGGACGCTTGGGTCATTAAGAGCGCGTTTAAAGCCCCTGGTAATCAATTCATAGCTAGAGGCAGCGCTAATAGCGCTGAAGATATTAGCATAGCGAAATAACGGCCCAATTACAGGAATGATGGCAACGCCATGAGCTGAACTGGCTTTATAGTGAGCTTTAAATTGCTTGCTTAATTGGGCGGCAACAACTTCGAGGCTTTTGTTCTCCGACAAAGAAATTGACAAAATATTTTGCATATAGCTTGGACTTATGGCCCAATTGCCATCACTTATATAGCGTCCTATTCGCATCATTTTCCTCGCCTAACTCACTTAATGTTTTTAAAATATTATTGGCATCATTGATGGAGAGATCATATTCCATGATCTTCGCTTTTTCGCGGGTAAGTTGCTCTAAAACTTCTTCCCAGTCCAAACCTTGTGCCGCGCATTCTTCTTCAAGGGTAGAAAGGCCGATTTGCATTCGCATTTGTGCTGCTTTCGCTTCTTTGACAGGATCAACCCAGCCGCGGCCAGGGCCAATCCATTTTGAGCGTAGCCAGGCCGCCTTGTTTTCGTAAAAATCAGACGCCTCAATCTGACCCTTATTGACAGCTTCTTCTACCAGCGACCGCCATATCAATCTGTACTTCATCAGTGATCACAACCACGCGCCTTACAAGGAGTTTGACCAGCTCATGCGCCTCTTGTGGTTTTAAGCTTTGCCAAAAGCGTTCAAATTCTTTTAGGGCTTCGTGCGCAAGGGCCAAGGCTGTGTTCTTACTGCTACCTGCTTTTTGCTGGAGATAAGTGCCCACTTGACTAACCAGCTCTGGGCTTTGAATAAAGGCCTTGATCTGCCCCACAACCAGCGCATCCAATTCCCCCGCAGGAATGGGGCCCATCTTGCAGGCGGCGGCCCCAAAATGTATCTGCTTGGTTGGTTTATAATAGGTATAAATACAGTTCTTCTTACGCGTATAAACTGCTGTCAGTGCGCTCTGACAACAACCACACTGCACAAGGCCGCGCAATAAGGCCGGCGCTTTGTTTTGAGCCTCGTTCGAGCGTTTAATACAAGCTTTGCCTAAAATGGCGTGTGCTTCATCCCATAGGGTTTGCTCAATAATTGCCTCATGCTGCCCGGCATAAACTTCGCCCTTATGTTGGATTTAGCCAAGGTAGAGGCGATTACTTAAAATGCGATAGAGCGTTTGGCGGTCAAAGGGCCTGCCGCCTGTTTTAATACCAGTTTTGCCAATGCGTATTTTGGTGCGGTAACCAGCGCGGTTCAGCCAGTCCAGCAGAGCAGTGACTGACTTTAACCGCACAAAGCGAACAAATATCTCCTGCACCAAAGCCGCTTCATCAGGCTTGATCACGAGTTGGCGCGCTTCCACCCTATAGCCAAGCGGCACACTGCCTCCCATAAACATTCCCCGCCGTTTAGAGGCCACAAATTTATCGCGTATCCGCTCACCAATCATCTCTCGTTCAAATTGCGTAAAGCTGAAGAGGATATTCATGGTTAGACGGCCCGTGGAATCCTTGGTGTTTAAAAATTGCGTTACCGAAACAAAGCTGACATTATGCGCATCAAACAGCCCAATCATCTGCGCAAAATCGGTTAGAGAGCGATAGGTGGTCAATCTTATAAACCACCACCACATCAATTTTATTTGCCTTTATATCCTCCAAAAGTGAGCACAAGGCTGGACGCTCCATATTACCTCCGCTAAACCCGCCATCATCATAATGTGTTGGGATAAGCTGCCAACCTTCATGGCAATGCGCCTTCACAAAGCTCTCGCCCGCTTCTCTTTGTGCATTAAGCAAGTTAAACTCTTGCTCTAGGCCTTCTTCAGTGGATTTGCGGGTGTAAATGGCGCAGCGTATTGGGTTGTTTGCTTGCTTCACTGATGGCCTTGTTGCCTTTCCCGCCCGTAAAGATTGGGTTCTTTCCATTGCCCTACCCCCGCCGCACTAAGCCAAAAAATAAATGGCCATTCCAATTGGTGCCGGTAATGTGTTTGGCAATCGCGCTTAGGCTCTTATAAATCTGGCCCTCATATTGATAACCATTTTGCACCACTGTGGCATGATGCATTTGGCCTAAATATTCGCGCTGCAATTGCATGCCAACCACGGGGGCTTGTCTTTTCCGTGCCCTTTTTGGCTTAGTTGAATTTTCGTCTAGTAAAAAGGCTCGCGTCTGTTCACTAAGCCCAGCATATTCTACTTCTTGCATACGATAAGCAAGCTTCATGACTAAGCTTGCTTTATTGCGACTTTGCACCTCTTCGTTAAAATAAGCACGCCATAGAGTCTTTAAATCACGCATGGGCGCGTCTCTTAAGCCGGCTATTTCTTGTTCTAATTCTTTACAACTCATGTCTAATCCTCTCATCACATGAATGCTCACTTCACGGACTTAGTCCAGCGAATAGTCTCATGTTCTAGGTCAGAAAAAGACAGCAATAATGACGAAAAATAACCAATGCTTAGGCGGAAAAATGGACAACGCAACACAAGCTTGTCAGTTCATATCTCGCCCGCCACCCATGAGGTGCGCACAGAACCCTAAAATGGGAGATTTTATAACTATATGAAATTAAACCATAAATTGACTCGAGACCTTTTTAGACAAAGTCTCGAGAAACCGAGACTATTTTGGCATTTTTAACAAAAAAGGCGAAATTTTAAACAAGGAAGGTCTCGGCTCTGTGAACGCTCTATCACAAAAAACGCGCGGAACCGCGGCTTTTAACCACGGCGAAAATCGCACTAAATAAGAATTAGAAAAGTTGCAACAAGATACATGGTACGGTTGGTGGGATTTGAACCTACGACCTCTGGTGCCACAAACCAGCGCTCTAACCAACTGAGCTACAACCGCGCGAATCTTAAACCTCTCGTGACATAAGGAAAATCGAAGGATTTTGCAAGCCCTTATAATGCATTGAGGAAATTTTTCAAAATTAATTCTCCAATACATGCGCGGCCCACTCCGTGCAAGCTTGATCACGATACTCTGAAATATGCCCTACTCCCTCCTTATCCATTATCTCAAGAAGCCCTCGATTAATCTCTTGAGGCAAAGACGGCCCTTGATAAACCATTGCGCTATAGAGCTGAACAAGGTCAGCCCCTGCCTTGATCTTTTCCAAAGCGCTTTGCGCATCGCAAACACCACCCACCCCGATAAGAGGCATATTTTTCCCCAGTCTTTGTCGCATCTTAGCCAAAGTAATGGTTGCACGCTGAAAAAGTGGTCGCCCTGAAAGACCCCCAGATTCATTAGCCTTTCGTTTTTCTAACAAAAGGGGGCGAGCCAAAGCCGTGTTAGATATAATCAACCCATCAAGCGAAGAGGCCAAAGCTACAGCGGCAATCTCGTCCAAAGCCGACTCATCAAGATCAGGCGCGATTTTCAAAAAAATCGGTCGATAAAAACCATGGATGCCCTGCGCCTCTTGCCGTGCTTTTGTTAACGCGCCTAATAAAATCTCTAAAGATTTAGCTTTTTGTAAGTCGCGCAAACCCGGCGTATTGGGCGAAGAAATATTTACGGTAAAATAATCAGCTACAGAATAAAACGTAGCAACCCCCACCACATAATCGGCAATACGATTGCTACTTTCTTTATTAGCGCCAATATTGACACCGATAATCCCCGTGTCTTGACGCTTGCATAAGCGTGCATAAGCTGCTTCGTGCCCATCATTATTAAATCCCATACGGTTAATAATCGCGCGATCTTGCTCAAGGCGAAAGAGACGCGGACGTGGGTTACCCAATTGCGGCTTGGGCGTTAACGTCCCCACTTCTACAAAACCAAAACCAAGCGCCATAAGGGGGGCGCTCACTTGAGCGTTTTTATCAAATCCAGCTGCTAGGCCAATAATATTAGGGAAATCAAGCCCTGCAACCATACAACGTAGCCGCGGATCCTCTACCCTATCGCAACCCGAAAACCCCACCTTTTGTTGAGCTTTAAGTCCATTAATAACAAGATTATGGGCATTTTCTGGATCCAACCTAAAAAACACTGGCCGCACAAAGCGTTGAAAAAAATTCACACAAACCTCTAATCAGCTTTTATTACCTTAACAGATTTTGCTCTATATAAATAAAGTAATACTCTAACCACCAACGCCTTACCCATGCCGAAGGCCCTGCTCGCAAAGGATCACACCATGGTACATTACCTTCTGTCTGCTATAAACCTTCTTGTCTTAAGCATCAATCCACTTTACGCTCAAGCAAGCGATTATCCTTACAATAGAAAGGAAAATTAATCCTCCACCTTAATCATTACAACGGCAGTATTAATCTATGTATGCAAAAGGGCTTGTCCTATAAATCAAACAATTAAAATTCCAAGAAAACACTACTGTATCACAGCCTTGCATCAAAATGCCTAACAAAAAAAACATTGATAATGGCTTTCACTATAATGAAATATTTGGCTAAAAAATTTCATAACGAATTCATTGATCCTAGCAAAAACACTGACAAAACACTATCCGCCCCTTAAAAAGGGTTAATTCAAACAAACGTATCGAAAAGCCTTTTCTTTTATAATAAGCGCGATAAGTATGATATATATGTTATATTTACCTTTACAAAGCCTTATTCAGTAACCCCTATAGAACGGCCCATGCTTGAAGAGTTTAAAAAATTTGCGCTCCGTGGCAATATAATTGACCTCGCTATCGGTGTGATCATCGGTGGTGCCTTTAGCGGCTTGGTTAATTCCATTGTAAATGACTTGCTTATGCCCGTCATCGGACTTATCACCGGTGGCATTGATTTTTCCAACATGTTTCTACAGCTGGCTGGTACAAAACAGCAAAGCCTGGCTGCAGCTAAAGCAGCCGGTGCAACCATTGCCTATGGGAATTTTATCACCCTGTTGATTAACTTCCTTATTGTTGCTTGGGTTCTCTTTCTATTCGTCAAAGGCGTTAACCGGATGCGCAGAAAAGAAGAGGAAAATCCCGCCCCGCCTCCGCCCAAACAAATCTCACGGGAAGAGGAGCTATTAGTTGAAATACGTGATCTTTTGGCGAAAAAGCAAAAAATCGACCATTGAAAGCTCCATCCTTATACACCGGCAAGCGGAAAAAGCATTTCAACACTCGTTCCTTCATGAGGGCGCGAAATAAGAGTGAACACCCCACCCCCCTTTTCCACTAAACTTTTACATAACGGCAAACCAAGCCCTGTGCCCGTAAAGATTTCATCGCCACTTTTTCCATCTTTACGAGCCACCTGCCCATAAGGCTTAAGCGCTTGTTCAATCTCCGCCTCAGTCATCCCTACCCCATTATCGCGTACAGCGACCTTAACTCCACGCTTTTCATCATGAGCCCCATAAAGGATGATACGACCGCGCGGCGGAGTAAAGCGTAAAGCATTAGCTAATAAATTCCAAATAATCTGCCGGAATTCCTGTTCACTCAGATTGATCATTGGTAAATACGATGGCAAAATGATACGAGTGATATGTCCATGTTTTTCTATCTCAGGCGCAAAGAACGCAAGGCTATCACGCAAAGTTTCCGCCACATCAAATGGTATAATAGGGGCTTGGCCTTCCTCTAGCACGGATTTTGTATGACCTGCTTTTGCCTGTGCTAGTCCCTTATTTATCAAGGATAATATATGTTGCCCTGAGCGAATCATATCTTGCAAATAACGCTGATAACGCGGATTACCCATAGCACCAAAACGCCCATCATGCATCAATTGTGCGAAACCAATCATCGCGTTTAGGGGTGTACGGATCTCATGCATAAGCATTGCTATCTGCTCCTCTATAGGAGGCGGCGCCGGCCTATCTTCCCTCTTTTTCAAGGAGCATGCCCCGCCGTCCTCCATAACTTTAAGCTCAACGTTCTGCCTGATAGGAGCAGGTATCGAATCAGCTAATTCTGTGCGTAAACGTGCAGCAATTTCTCGAAAAGCCGAACGTTCTTCGGCAGAGAGTCCCCCTTCCTTCGCATCACCAGGCTCCACAGTGAGATCAGTAGCAGGCAAAGCCTTATCCACGCCCGAAGGCGCCACCTCCATTGGCTTGCTACTGATCTTGCCAAAGCCGCGCCAATAGCTCACATTTTGTGCGGTATCAAAAATGGGCGTTGCGGATAGCTCTACCACAATCTTCTTCCCCGAAAGCCCTAAAGGCCAATGGACTTTTTGACCACAAAAGCTCTGCTTTTTCTTTTGTGCTTCATAAAGCGCTAAAAGCTTAGGCTCCCCCCATAAAGAGGCCAATTGTGCGAAATCATAACCCATAAATGCAATGCCTGTGGTTTTAAGGCCCTCATAAATTTCAGGCGAAGCACCGCAAAAACGCCCCATTGCATCCATCTGCCAATAAAAGTGGGGGGGAAAACTAAATCCACAATCAGAATTTACCATAGGCTTTTCTAATCTATCTTGGGTAGCGCCCTTCTGTTGAAGCCACAAAAAACAACGGGGCTTATCACGCAACATTGTCACAACTCTCTCTATACCCCGCCCCCTTTCCTGTTGAAAATGATGTAAAGGCCGGTAGTCATAAAGCGTGTTGAGAAGAATTTTATCGTCCATTTTTAAGGGAGTGAAATTACCTGCTACTGCAAGCACCCTACCCTCTTCATCTAATAAAGCCGCGCTCTCGTCAGACTCCACCAAACCAAACAGTAAAGGAACCGGCCGAGCAGGAGCCTCAATTGCTTGCAAAAAAAGCGCGCTTTCAACCACGCCGCCCTTCCCTACAGGAAATTTCAACTCTAGGGCAGAAAAAACCACTGTCTCAGTGGCTCCCATCAAGCTTAAAGGCGCCTTACACTTTATACAAGTCAGAATATAACAACAGGTCGCTCCATCAAAAGCGGGGGGCGCTGGACTTTCTAAAGAAGGCGACAAAACCTCGCGTCTCCCTTCCATCACGTCAGAAACGCGTTCAAATCCTAAAAATGCAGCGCCAGCACCATTACACCACAAAATTTTTTGAGCATCAGAAGACAAAACAAAAGCAGGCCAGCCACGCAAAAAAGCTTGCCGAACTTCGCGACATTGGAAATAATCACTAAACGTCAAGGTTACTCCATCTATTGCCACAATACCTCCCTTTATAATAGGAATTTATTGTAGCAATCAATCCTCAGCCGCTTTCTGTTCTAGTTTTATCTAAATAAAGCCCTATGTGTCTTGCTCATTGCGAGCGCTCAATAAGATGTCTCTCTTTCCTACATGGTTAGCAGGTCCAACGATCCCTTCTTTTTCCATTCGCTCTACCAAAGAGGCAGCTTTATTATAACCAATCCCCAAGCGACGCTGAATATAAGAAGTAGAACATTTTTTATCACGCATCACCACTTTCACCGCCTGCAAATAAAGATCTTCACTATCTTCGCCATTATGGCTAGCTGCCACGATTTCAGCAATAGAATCAGCCTCATCCAATGTGTCTTCTTCAGCCTCACCATCGGTGACTGTAGCCAAATAATCAGGCGTTCCCTGCGCTTTCAAATGGGCGACTACTTGCTCAACTTCTTCATCAGAAACAAATGGCCCATGAACACGCATAATGCGGCCGCCACCAATCATATGCAGCATATCACCTTGCCCGAGCAAGGTTTCCGCCCCTTGTTCACCCAAAATCGTACGGCTATCAATTTTTGACGTTACCTGAAATGAAATACGGGTAGGAAAGTTAGCTTTAATTGTTCCGGTAATTACATCAACCGAAGGTCGCTGAGTAGCCATAATCAAATGAATACCTGCCGCCCGCGCCATTTGTGCTAAACGCTGGATAGCGCCTTCGATTTCTTTGCCTGCCACCATCATCAAATCAGCCATCTCATCAACAATCACCACAATATAGGGTAACTTGCTTAAATCCATAGCCTCTTCTTGATAGAGCATATCACCGGTTTCTTTATCAAAGCCCACTTGTACAGTACACATAATGGTTTCGCCCTTAGCAGCGGCCGCTTCCACACGGCTATTAAAGCCATCAATATTGCGCACCCCAAGCTTAGCCATTTTACGGTAGCGATCCTCCATTTCACGAACTGCCCATTTCAAAGCTGTCACGGCTTTTTTAGGATCTGTCACCACTGGGGTTAAAAGATGTGGGATCCCATCATAAATGGAAAGCTCAAGCATTTTTGGGTCAACCATAATAAGACGACACTGGTCAGGAGTAAGACGGTAAAGCAGCGATAAAATCATTGTATTAATTGCTACCGATTTACCTGAGCCCGTTGTGCCAGCTACCAAGAGATGCGGCATTTTTGCCAATTCAGCAATAATTGGCTCTCCACCTATGCTCTTACCTAACGCTAAAGCTAGCTTATAAGTATTTTCACCAAAGGGATTAGATTGGATCAATTCGCGTAAATACACTGTTTCCCGCACAGGGTTTGGTAGCTCAATCCCAATCACATTACGTCCTGGTATCACCGCCACGCGAGCTGAAATTGCACTCATTGAACGGGCAATGTCATCCGCAAGACCGATTACACGAGATGATTTCACCCCAGCCGCTGGCTCAAATTCATACATCGTTACTACGGGCCCAGGACGCACATGGATAATCTCACCCTTAATGCCAAAGTCTTCTAACACGCTTTCTAAAAGCCCTGCACTGCGCTCTAAACTTTCTCGCGAAATTACTGCCCCATCTTGATAACTAGGCTTTTGTAACAATTCAATTGAAGGAAATTCATACGCTCCGCGCGCTATACCGCGTTCCATAGTAGAAATGGAAGTGGTGAGAGATCGCCCAAGGACTATGGATGAAGGTGCCCCCACGACCTTTTCTACACCATGCTCACTTTTAGGAATCACTGACACAGGAACGCAATTATCTGCTTCTACAGGATTTTCTATCATTGCCGCCCCATAGGCCAAATCAGTGATAGTCTGAACATCTGCAGATGCGGTTGGCGCGTTGGGGATGATATCTGTGGGATTGGATGGAGTGGCTAAGGAACAAGATTCAGCCCCTACCGCCAATAAAGGAGCTACAGGCAAGGACCCGTCACTCCAACCGCGGCATTCTACCACACGAAAATGATCACGAAGCGCCACTTGATGTCGAGGCACTTTCATCGATAAAGTAGGTAAACATAAATCAAACAGCCCTGCTTCAAATAAAAGAGCATCTGAAAGATGAAACAACGGTGCCCGCGTTAGAACTGATGCGCCCTCTGTTTCGCTTACATCTGCCTGAACAGAATTACATAAAGTATCTACATCATCGACAGGAGAGAGGTTATCCACCTCTACGCTTTGCATCTCATTAAGGGATAAAGATATTTCAGACAAGGCAGACTCTTCTGGGTTACTATGTTTTTTTTGGATCAATGAGCGATATTTCGCTGCAAAATGTGGGTCTTCCTCTACACGACGGCGTAGAATCTCCACCTCAGGCGTGCGGGTAAAACGCACATTTTGTCCCAAAGCAAAGGCATTCTTCCACACAGCTGGATAAGAGGGTAGAAGACAATCACGATGGTCATCTTGCATGATTTCGCTGTTCCGCAACCGTTCAACGGAGGGAAGCGCCGCAGTCGTAGACAGGGCAGTTCTTTTCAAATTACGCATGGCACTCAAATATTATTGGAACAATTATCGTTCATCTTTAAACACATTTAAGACGTTAGACTGTGAAAGTTAATAACCCTTTGCCAAAACACATTTTTCCTGCCCAAGCGCTGTGGAACAAAACACCTCACCCCTCACATCTGCTTGTAAAAACACAAAAAAGGCTTGCAACCATCTTCGATCGCAAGCCTTAAAATCATGGAGCCTAAAGAACGTTAGGCATTTATCCTAAGCGAATCAATTAATCAATAGTCATCAATCTGGCATTCCCCCCCGCTGCCGCTGTATTGACAGAAACAGACATCTCTTCCAAAAGGTAAGCCAAATTATAAGGCATATCACTGCCTATCAGGGTCTCTGTATCAACTCCTTGGGTTAAAAGAATAGGCCCTCTCTCTTCTGCAAGACGCATTTGAATATCAATGAGCTTTGCAGCATCTCCCTCAATAAGACAGCCCGCCGCAGAAGCATCCTTCACGCCCCCCAACTCAAGCCGTACTTGTACGCTTCGGGGAGCTTCTTGTAGAGACGTTTGTAAACCACTTTCTGCATCAATCACCATTGTATTGCCGGTAGCCAAAGCACAAGCTACTTGCCGGTAAAGGCCTCGTACAGTTTGCGGAAACAGCAAAATTGTGCCCCGAGCATGGAGTGCATAAAGGTTATCTTCCCCCACAGGTCCAGGCAAAGCCACTTCCAGCCCTAAAAGGGACTGCTCACCCATTTGGCGTGCAAACTCTGCTTCTGAGCCCATACCTTTTTCTTCCAACCAACGTATAAAATCAGAAAGTGCTTGCTCTTGATGAACCGCCTCCAACAATTCTGGGGTAGGTGCAACATCCACTAAACGACCCAAATAAAGCGGTCCGCCTGCTTTTGGGCCTGTGCCCGAAAGCCCTCGCCCACCAAAAGGCTGAGAGCCAACAACCGCGCCAATAATATTACGATTAACATAAATATTACCTGCACTAATCCGACTGGTTACATAAGAAATTGTCTCATCCAAACGAGTATGAATCCCAAAAGTCAGACCATAGCCAGTGCCATTAATCGCTTCGATCAATTGATCGAGCTCCTCGCGCCGATAGCGAATAATATGAAGAACAGGGCCAAAGACCTCCCGCTTTAGAGCTGAAAGCTCTGGCAATTCAATAATGGTTGGCGGAATAAAGGTACCTTTCGCCAAGGTTGAATCCAAGGGCAATTGCTCGACCTTATATCCTAATCTGCGCATCTCTTCGATATGGCTTTCAATATTTTGCTTAGCTTCAAGGCTGATCACCGGCCCTACATCAACGCCAATAAAATCAGTACGCCCCAATCGCAACTCTTGCAAAGCACCCTTGAGCATGGCTAAAGTGCGCGCCGCAATATCGTCTTGCAAACATAGAACCCGCAAGGCTGAACACCGCTGCCCCGCGCTATCAAAAGCAGAAGCAATCACATCAAACACCACCTGTTCCGCCAAAGCTGATGAGTCGACAATCATAGCATTTTGCCCACCTGTCTCAGCAATAAAGGGAATAGGTTTCCCATTCATCCCTAGACGCGGCGCTAATTGCTTCTGGATAAGGCGTGCAACTTCAGTTGAACCGGTAAACATCACACCAGCCACCGGCTCAGCCGCAACCAAAGCCGCACCGATAGCACCATCGCCTAAAACAAGTTGTAAAACATCCCGCGGGACGCCAACTTCATGCAAAATCCCCACCGCCTGAGCGGCAATAAGCGGCGTTTCTTCAGCGGGCTTTGCTAAAACGGGGTTACCAGCCACCAAAGCAGCGGCCACTTGACCAATAAAAATCGCTAAAGGAAAATTCCACGGACTAATACAGATAATCGGCCCCAAAGGCTTATGCATAGGCCCGAAACCGGCGCGCGCTTCGCTAGCATAAAAGCGCAAAAAATCAATCGCTTCACGCAATTCAGCTATAGCGTTAGGGATAGACTTTCCAGCCTCGCGCGCCACCAAAGCCATAAGGGCTGGCATCCTTTTTTGCATAAGATCGGCGGCTTTATCTAAACAGGTCGCACGTGCATCTACAGAAACTTGCGCCCAACTTATGGCTGCCTGTGCTGCTTGCCTCACCATAGAAACGGCTTCATCCACCTCTATCTCAAAAACTTGCCCTACCACATCTTCATGATCAGCGGGATTGCGCACCAAACGCCCCACGCCTTCAGCAGGTTTTGCATCTAAAGGAGCACAATAAAAATGCTCGCTACTTTCCTTAAACGCAGTAGAAAGAGCCGTTAAAACATTTTCATCACTCAAATCGTATCCCCGCGAATTTAACCGCCGCTCACCAAATAAATCAGCAGGAGCAGGGATTTTATCGTGCGGTGCACCAATGCTTGCTTGCGCTCTTACAACATCGACCGGGTCAGCAACCATATGCTCAATACCAATGGTTTTATCGCCGATTTGGTTAATGAAAGACGAGTTGGCTCCATTTTCTAAAAGGCGCCGCACTAGATAGGCTAAAAGTGTCTCATGAGTACCTACGGGCGCGTAAATACGCGCCGATCTTCCCATCTTATCAGCCCCCACGACCTCATCATAAAGGGGCTCGCCCATTCCATGCAAACATTGGAACTCATATTGCCCCTCATGATAATGCGCAGGGCCAGCCATATGATAAATCGTTGCCAGCGTTTGAGCATTATGGGTTGCAAATTGTGGAAATACTGCATCGGGTGCAGCTAAAAGCTTAGCTGCGTTCGCTATATACGAAACATCGGTATATACTTTGCGCGTAAAGACTGGATAGCTTTCCAAACCTTCCACCTGTGCTCGCTTAATCTCCGCATCCCAATAGGCACCTTTCACAAGGCGCACCATCAAACGGTGATTTGAGCGTCGAGCCAAATCGATAATATAATCCAACACAAAAGAGCACCGGCGTCCATATGCCTGAACCACAAAACCAATTCCATCAAATCCTTCAAAGTCCGGATCAAAGCAAAGGGCTTCCAAAATATCTAAGGAAAGCTCAAGGCGGTCAGCCTCTTCGGCATCAATGTTGAGACCAATATTATACCGCTTTGCTAAAAGCACTAATTGTTTAACACGTGGCAAAAGCTCCGTCATAACCCGATCAGCTTGCGCGCGGCTATAGCGTGGGTGCAAAGCCGATAACTTGATAGAAATCCCTGGCCGTTGATAAAGATTTTCCTCCTCTTGCAACATGCCCCCCCTTTGCTCCACTTGACCAATCACATGAATTGCATGTTCATAATCACGCCAATAGCGTGCCGCATCATCGGCTGTAATGGCTGCCTCACCTAACATATCATAAGAATAACGAAAGCCGCGCTGCTCCAAAGGCTGAGCACGCTTTACCGCTTCCTCAATGGTTTCCCCACGCACAAATTGCTCCCCCATCATACGCATCGCCATATCTACCGCTTTACGAATGACAGGTTCCCCACAACGGGCGATCAAACGGGTGAGTGCCGCCGAAAGGCCTCCACTACTTACAGTGGAGGTTAATTTGCCAGTAATTACCAAACCCCATGTAGCAGCGTTAACAAAAAGCGATTTTCCACTGCCCAAATGGGCTTTCCAATCGCCACCTGCGACTTTATCGCGAATAAGAGCATCACGCGTTGCTTGGTCAGGAATACGCAAAAGCGCCTCTGCCAAACACATCAATGCTACCCCCTCTTGCGAAGAAAGTGCATATTCCTGCACAAGCCCCTCAACCCCCGTTCCTCGGTGCTTGGCGCGCAAAAGCTCAATCAAATGCGTTGCCGTTTTTTTAATTTCAGCTTTTGCCATTTCATCAAAGGAGGCGGCCTCTAAAAGCGGGGGTAAACAATCTTCTTCGGCACGTCGATAGGCAGCAGTAATGGCTGCGCGCAAAGGCGTAGGCTCCGCTAAAAGGGGGGCAAAATTACAAAAAGGCTTTTTGATTTCTTGGCTCGTCATCGTCTCTCGCTTTGTTAGGCGCTCTAGATCTTAGCATATACCGCTACTGGCATTATTTAAGGGATCAACGTACCATTGTCAAAAGCGTATTTTTGTATAAAATATGATATTTTTAGCCATTATGGCTATATTTATCGAAAAAAATAGGGCAAATTATGGAAAAATCTATACAATCTAGCCAACTAGACAAAATTGATAAAAGAATTATCGCTATCCTAGCTAACAATGGACGCCTATCTCTTACCCAATTAGCAGAACAAGTAGGGCTTTCCAAAACTCCCTGCCAAGTCCGCCTGAAGCGCCTAATAAACGAAGGCTATATTACTGGCTTCCGCGCCATTCTCAATCTCGAAAAACTAGGGCTTAACCATATTGCTTTTACAGAAGTAAAATTGACTACCACCAAAGAAGAAACCCTACATGACTTCAACCAAGCAGTCAAAAAAATCTACGAGGTTGAAGAATGCCATATGATAGCCAGTGCTTTTGACTATCTTCTCAAGGTGCGTACACGCGATATCCACCACTATCGCGTTGTGCTTGGAGAAAAAATCTCAACCCTTCCCAATGTGGCTAGCACCTCTACTTTTATAGTCATGCAAAATGTAATAGATAACAACTTCCAGCGCCAGCTTCTAACCTTTTGATGCAGGGGTAGAAGCTGAAGCTGTATCTTCCAGCCAGCTATCAATCAGCTGATTGAAAAGCTGGGCGCCAGCGGAGCCTTTATCAAAACTCAATTCGCTCTCCTTCCCCGACCTATCCACAATCTGCAAAGCAATATTGCCCGACCGACGGATCAATTCCAAATTTTTCTCCAAAAAAGGTTGCATATTATTAAGTGCAAAAATAAAGAGATTATCCTTTACCTTGGCCCCTACCGCACCCGCCAAGCTCTGACCCACCGCTTGTTCATTAGCCTTAAACCGCAAATCAGGCAAAGAGGTAATTACACTCGCATCTGAATTTTCATCTCCGCTAAAGATAAAATCAATTATATAGGCCGCGGGTATGTTTGATTCATCATTGCGGCGCAGGATCATTTGCATATGCATATTAGCAGTCGGGATAAATACATCCCCGTGTAAAGCCATAGCGCCTGCAGCTTTTATAGATCTGTTGCCTTCCATGACCTCCTTTCCCTTATCCGCTACGCCATCAACCACCAACGTCCATTTTACTTTCCCTGTTTCCACTTGCTCGCTTTCATCAGCATGCCGCGGATGATAAAGTACTGCTTCAGCTTGTGGCAACCTAGCGACAGCCTCTAGCTTGCTATCACCTTGCCCCGATATTGCACTCCTATTTTCAAAGCTAACGTCGGCCGGCAACCCTACATTTTCTTCTCTCCCATCAGGCAAAAGCCTAAAGGTTAACTTTTCCGCTTCCTCTTTAGTTTTAGCGGCCTGGACAGACAGTGGCGTATCAACATCAGCGGGCGAGGTTTTAACAAGGAAATGCCACGCCCCCGCAAAGACAAGGCCAAAAAACACTATTAATCCCCAAATCATAGCGCCCGCCATTACAAGGTGCTTTTTCAAAGCGCGCCACTTCTGCCGCCGCGCTGCTTCAGAAAATATGCTAGATATAATATCCTTACCTGTTATATAAGATTCAGATGACAAAGGAGGATCAAATGTCATTTTGGAGCCTTCTTCTAAAAGATCATCCATATTGACAGGCTCAGCCGCTGGCACAGGTACCGCCAAAAAACCTTCCGTAGAAAGGTTGCCTCCTAAGGGAGCAGCTGGTTGCCCCCACAAAGCAGTATACATACCTTCGGAGTCTGATGGCACCACGCGTTCAGTATATTCGTCTTCTAATGTAACAATCGCTGCTTTTAAGGCCTCTTTTTGCTCTTCAATTTGCTCAGATGAAGCGCCTCGTTGTTCTAATTTTTGGACTACTACTGTTAATGCGCGCTCATAGATCCGAGCACGCACATCAGCATCACGGCTGGTTTGTGCTTCAATTGTTTTTCGCAATAGGCTGGTAAAATCAACCACTTATAGCTATCTAACCCCTCTATTAAAGCCTTCTTAGGCTTTATCATAGCAGAAACAACATACCCTGTTGTTACATTCTATTCTTTTACTATAGATGAAAATACCATACAATATGAAGGAACAAAAGCAGGATGCCGAAGCTAATCAGCAAAAGGATCGGTCACCAAAACTGTATCTTCACGTTCAGGACTTGTTGACAAAAGAGCAACTGGAGCACCGATTAGCTCTTCAATATAACGTACGTACTTAACCGCGCGGGCAGGCAATTGCGCCCAACTACGCGCGCCCTTTGTTGTCTCGCTCCAGCCTTCTACAGTTTCATAAATGGGTTTTACACGCTTCTGTAACTCGCTACTGGCGGGTAAATAATCAATAAGCGCTCCATCCAATTCATAGGCTATACAAACTTTAATCTCATCCAATCCATCAAGCACATCAAGCTTTGTTAAAGCAATACCATGAATACCGCATACAGCGATCATCTGTCGAACCAACACGGCGTCAAACCAGCCACAACGGCGCTTGCGCCCTGTAACCACACCAAATTCATGACCCTTGGTGCCTAAAAACTCACCGATCTCATTCTCTTGTTCCGTAGGAAAGGGGCCCTCGCCCACACGCGTTGTATAGGCTTTTACAATGCCTAACACGTAATCAATTGCCTTTGGCCCAAGACCAGCCCCCGTCGCCGCCTGCCCTGCTACCGTGTTCGATGATGTCACATAGGGGTACGTTCCAAAATCATTGTCTAAAAGCGCCCCTTGCGCCCCCTCAAAAAGAATCCGCTTCCCATCGCGCCGCTTCTTGTCCAAAATACGCCACGTTTGAGCCATATATGGAAGAATCTCAGCAGCTACCGCCATTAATTCCTCATAAATTGTTTCTACGGCAATCTCTGGTACTCCCATCCCACGCCGCAAAGCGTTATGATGAGTCAAAAGCCTCTCAATCTTATCGGGCAAAGAAGCTGGAGAAGCTAAATCAATAACTCGGATAGCACGCCGGCCGACCTTGTCTTCATAAGCTGGACCAATACCACGCTTAGTTGTGCCAATCTTCAGATCTGCTGCTGCACTTTCACGCGCCGCATCTAAATCCCGATGCAAAGAAAGGATTAAAGGTGCATTTTCTGCAACACACAAAATCTCAGGCGTAATTTTCACCCCTTGCGCACGCAATTTTGCAAGCTCTTCAACAAAATGGTGTGGATCAACCACAACTCCATTGCCAATAACTGACATTTTTCCACGCACAAGTCCGGAAGGAAGAAGGGATAATTTATAACTCACCCCATTGATCACCAATGTATGGCCAGCATTATGCCCCCCTTGGTAGCGTACCACAACATCAGCGCGCTCCGACAGCCAATCAACGATTTTGCCTTTACCTTCATCGCCCCATTGTGCGCCAACCACCACTACATTAGCCATTCTCTTCTCCATTGGATATGCGACTAAACCCAGCCTACTGAAACAAACGGCATTTTATAGCCTAATCTCACCCAAAGCGCGAGCCCTGATTAAACATACAGCGCGCTTCCCCAAAGCTTATTGAACCGCTAAATAAATGCCCATAGCGGCCGCCCCGCAGGCAGCTACAATTAACACCGCCAAACGAATAAAGTTAGCACACATCTCGCTCTCCCATAAAACGCCATAATCAAAAGGCCAATACCTGCGACAAAAGCAAGTATCCTGCCTACAAACAACAATAGGATGACACAAAATGCTTCGTGCCATGCTCATTCCTAATGATCAACTCAAAATCGCTGTAAATTCCAGAGGCTGCGCCTGTACAATACCAGATACTTTGCGCAATTCCGCCAGAACCTCAGGCAAAATAGGTTCATCTAAATACAATAAAGCGATAGCATCGCCACCTGGCGCGTTGCGACCTAGGGCAAAATTAGCAATATTGACTCCATATTGCCCACAGATAGATCCAATCGTTCCTATAATGCCCGGTGTATCGCTATTGGTAATATAAAGCATATGCGCGCCCACCTCAGCATCAAGATTAATCCCTTTAATCTGAATAAAACGCGGCTTACCATCAGAAAAACACGTTCCAGAAATCGTCCGAACCCATTTAGATGTGGTCACTGTCAATTGAATATAGCCATCAAAAACACCAGATTTGTCTCGTTTAATTTCAGAAACCAAAATCCCGCGCTCTTTTATCATAAGAGGCGCTGAAACCATATTCACGTCTACTAATTGTGGTCGTATTAAACCTGCCAAGGCCGCGCTCATCAAAGCCCGACTATTCATTTGAGCAGTTGCACCATCAAAAAGCACCTCAATTGACTTAATATCATCGTCGGTACATTGGCCAATAAAACCACCCAAAACCTCTGCCAGTTTAATAAAGGGCTTCAAGCGTGGTGCTTCTTCTGCACTAATTGAGGGCATGTTAATCGCATTCGTCACAGCGCCGTGCAAAAGATAATCCGCCATCTGCTCTGCGACTTGAATTGCAACATTTTCCTGTGCCTCAACTGTCGAAGCTCCCAAATGCGGCGTACAAATCACATTTTCTAAAGCAAAAAGCACGTGATCAGGGGTGGGGGGCTCTATTTCAAACACATCAATCCCTGCCGCTGCTACCTTACCTGTTTTCAAAGCATCCAGCAAAGCCTGCTCAACAATCAAACCGCCGCGCGCACAATTGATAATACGCACACCGTCTTTCATTTTAGCTATAGCTTCTGCGTTAATAATATTGCGAGTTTTATCGGTAAGCGGCGTGTGAAGGCTAATAAAATCAGATCTGAGCAATAAACTGTCCAATTCCACCTTCTCAACTCCTAGTTCGCTAGCACGAGACTCGGACAGAAAAGGATCAAATGCTACAACTTTCATTTTAAGACCCAAGGCGCGGCTCGCAACAATCGCCCCAATATTGCCACAACCAATAATCCCCAAGGTTTTTCCGGTTAGTTCCACGCCCATAAAACGGCTTTTTTCCCATTTCCCGCTTTTGGTCGACCGGTCTGCTAAAGGCAATTCCCGCGCCAAAGCAAACAAAAGCGCAATGGCATGTTCCGCCGTAGTAATTGAATTACCAAAAGGCGTATTCATCACAATAATACCACGCTTAGAAGCGGCAGGAATATCCACATTATCCACGCCAATACCAGCTCGCCCCACCACCTTCAAACGATGAGCAGCCGCCAACAATTTTGGTGTTACCTTTGTAGAAGAGCGAATCGCTAAACCATCATATTGACCAATAACGTCCAAAAGCTTTTCCTTATCCTTGCCAAGCTCAGGAAGGTAATCGACATCAATCCCCCGATCTTTGAAAATTTGTACAGCAGTAGGTGATAATTTATCAGAAACAAGAACTCGCGGCGTCATAAGGCCTCCTTCATTAAAATTAGAATTGAGAGATTATCACAAAGTACATCCCTAAGAGCTTACCTTCATAAGCAGCGCTTTTTCCTCCTCAAAGGCCCAATCAAGCCATTGGGTTAAAAGCTCCACATCATCTGCTTCAATCGTTGCGCCAGTCCAAATACGCAAGCCCGCGGGGGCATCACGGTAAGCGCCAATATCATAAGCCACGCCTACTTCCTCAAGCCGCGTCCCGATAGCCTTGGCAAAAGCCGCTTGCGCATCACTGGAAAGCACCAAAACATCGGGATCAACGATCTTCAAACAAACCGATGTGTTCGAACGTGTCTCAGGTTGAACAGCCAAATGGGCAACCCAAGGACTTTTAGCAACGAACGCATCCAGAATAGCAAAATTTTTATCTGCACGTGCTTGCAACGCCGCCAGCCCACCTAAAGACTGCGCCCATTTCAAACTATCAATATAATCTTCCACACATAAAAGCGAAGGCGTATTAATAGTCTCACCTTTAAAAATGCCTTCAATCAATTTCCCACTTTTTGTTAAACGAAAAATTTTAGGTAGAGGCCAAGGTGGGGAATAAGTCTCCAAACGTTCCACAGCGCGGGGGCTCAGAATAAGAACCCCATGCGCCCCCTCACCTCCCAGTACTTTTTGCCAAGAAAATGTTACCACATCTAGTTTTTGAAAATTGAGATTTTGGGCAAAAACAGCAGATGTTGCATCGCAAATCGTTAGTCCCGCTCGCTCATGGGGGATAAAATCTGCATTCGGTACCCGTACACCTGATGTTGTTCCATTCCATGTGAAAACCACATCGCGGTTGAAGTCAATCTGACTTAAAGAGGGTAACTCTCCATAAGGCGCAGTGATAGAACGTACATCTGGTAATTTTAATTGCTTTTGGATATCAGCGGCCCAGCCAGCTCCAAAACTTTCCCATGCCAAAACATCAACGCCTCGGGCGCCCAAGAGAGACCATAAAGCCATCTCTACCGCACCCGTATCTGAAGCGGGTACCAAACCAATCCGATAATCAGCTGGCACCTCCAAAACCTCGCGCGTTAGGCAAATGGCCTCAACTAATTTAGCCTTACCAATTTTTGCCCGATGTGAACGCCCTAGAACTGCTTCAGATAATACCGAGGTTGACCAGCCAGGCCGCTTTGAACAAGGTCCAGAAGAAAAACAAGGATTATCAGGCCGTCGCTTTGGAGCTTCTAAAGAGCGCGATGCAGAAAGAGAAGATCCCTCGCCTATCTCGCCTCGCCCTTCTTCAGCTTTTTCATAACCAGCATCCCTAACCGGTGCCAAATCAGTATTAATCTCATCCATAGGATCACCTCTCTTACCTGGCCATTGTACAGCCCGTTTCATTCATAAAATTTGTCTAAATCAGCGCCGGCCCCTTGCAGCCGCCGACAATACTAGTTTGTCCATTACAATAATTTCCGCATAGCTTGATCTATTCTGAATAGACCCGATAGCTCGCTGCCCAATACGTGTATGTTCGGTTAAATTGTATGGGGTTTTAGAATATCCACCGATAACATCACGGGGCTGAATGGCTAAGTAGATCGGGAAGGACTGTTTGATAACATTAACTTGGTTTAAGCTTGGCGCATCCAATAAACAGGCGCTTTTCCTACTTCCCTGAAACCTAGCTCTTTCACTCCCCGGTAATACACATCGCCCAACGCCCCCGATAAAAGCGACATAATAATTGAAAACAGCACCCACCTTTACCGCGATCATCCCATGATGATCCACCGTTCTTCGGCCTGCTGCGTAGCTTACCATATCCTGAAGGGATAAACAGCCCGCTTGTTCTTTTTTCATGTCTCTATCCTTTCAGATAGCACGCCCCTCGGTGGGGAGAGGTGGCCCATTTATTTCAATAAAGGAAAATGCCTAAATGAGCAAGTCTACCTATACGGCTTTGTAAACAATCGCCCTACTATTGCCACACACATCTACCCGCCTATTTAAAGTATAGAAAATTTGCATTATTTTTATTTTCAAGGCTAGACAGAGCAAATTAAAATGCTATAACGCCAACGTTGATCCGTCAGCAATGCCCAGATAGCTCAGTTGGTAGAGCAGCGGACTGAAAATCCGCGTGTCCGTGGTTCGAATCCGCGTCTGGGCACCACATAATATGTTGATATGACTGCATTTTTTCATCACTTTGCTATTTATATTTTATAGGTTTGACACTTTAAAAAATAGGGTTTGACAATTTCATGGTGTTATTCAACCCTTTTCTTGTTCATTGCATGGCCTAATTTTATCACTGCCGCTTCCACCTTTTTGCTTTTATCAGCTGAACGCGAATAATGCCGCGCCATCTCAATAGTCTTCTGACCTAGCACATCAGCAATGGTTCTTTCATCCATACCAATCTCGGCAAGGATAGTTGCCACCGTATGACGCAACCCTTTTAATGTTAGACCCAAACCTATCACCCCTTCTTTCTCCAAACAACATTTAATCTTGCGCCATGAAGCGCGGAACCCTGATACTGTCCAAGGCTGACCTTTACTGTTGACGCAAAGCATCGTTGAAGCGCTTGCCATAGCCTTAGAGCTTTCAATCTCATGTGCAATAGCGGGCGGAATAGGCATCCATACCCCTACCCTAGTTTTACTGCGCCTTGTGTTGATTCTACCATCATCTAAAGCTGACTTTGGCAAAAGTAATGCGTCTTGAGGATCCAGCCCACAAAACATCATGAGCCAAATAGGCAAACGCATATGATCTGGTAAAGCAGCTAAAACTGCCTCACGCTCATGATCTTTCCATGGCCGATTAACATAGGGAGCGTTCTTTGAGCGTTTGAGAGCTTTGATGTCAGCCGCTGGATTGCTTTTAATAAGTCCACGCTCCTTGCCCCAGGCAAACACAATTGATAAAACAGTTTTTACATAATTACCGCTTCGTCGTCCATGCTTTTCGGCTATCCGATCACGTATCTTTACGACCAAGGGCGGGCTAAATTTAACCAAAACCACGTCAGCTATTCCTTCTAGATACTTAAAACAGCGCTCATAATCAAAACGCGTTCGTACCGCTAAATCTGTATAGGCAGGGTGTTGGCGATAAGCGGCAAAGCCAAATTTAGCTTTGAGATGGGCGGAGCACCTTCTATCATGGCAGAAACCAAGATTGTCTTGTCGCCACCATTTCGACCCTATATGCCCTCCACTTGGCGTGCGTTGAGCGTAAGTCACAAGCTTACCGCTGAAAGTGGCTATATCACAAGCGTTGAATGTGAGATCTTTGACGAAAACCAAGAGCGCATTGTCGATCATATCCAAGCAACCACACCCTCAAAGGATGATCTCATCGATGACAATGCACCTCCACAAAATACCGCTAATGATGATGTTATCCATGTGGATAAAGACTAAGTCACTTAGGATGATGGGCAATATCTTCTTCAATAAGCATTCGCACATAACGACTATAGGGAAGCCCTTTTTGCGCTGCTCTCCTTTTGACCTCTTGGAGGAGCTGCGCTGGTAATCGTATATTAAATGATGCTTGCTTACGAGCCATTTCAAAACGCATAGGCGTAAAATTTGATAGGTCATAATCGTTTAAATCAACGGTTGCGACAAAGGTTTCTGCTACATCATCTGTAGGCAAAGAAGGCATTGCTTTAAGCTTTTTGGGTGACATAGTGCTCAATCTCCTTTTGATGCATATAGCGTGCACTGATAGGTCGCAGTTTCGTGCCCTCTTGTGTCTCACGTATCATAAAAACTAAAAAAACGTAACGACCATCATTCGTTATGCCAATTGCTCGCATGCGTGGTTCATTTGGACAAGGGTCCTTCATTACAACTGGCGTTCCCAATAAAACTTGTTCTATCTCTACTTGAGAGACGCCATGCTTTCCACATTTTGGCCAATTGCCGCCATCCCAATCAAAATCAATAATCTTCATAAATCAAAAATATACAATTGTATATACAATTGCAAGAGCGCATTGCACTAAATTTGTAGGAGTAATCATGACCCGAAGGATTAGCAAAGAAGGGCTACACTGATCAAGCAATGGGAAGGGTTAAGGCGTGAAGCCTATTGCGATAGTGCGGGTGTGTGGACGATTGGCTATGGCCACACGGCGGCGGCAGGTGCTCCCTATCCCAAGCAAGGCATGGTATTGCGTGAACAAGAGGCGCAAGCCCTTTTGTTGCAAGATCTGCACCAATATGAGCAAGCCGTCGACGCCCTTGTCGAGGTGACCTTAAACGACAATCAATTTGGAGCGCTTGTCTCCTTTTGCTTTAATGTGGGGGTAGATGCATTTGAACGCTCAACCCTTCTCAAGAAGCTTAATCAAGGTGATTACACTTGTGTACCAAGTGAACTTGCCAAATGGGTGCAGGCAGGTGGTAAGCGTATTGTTGGCTTGGTCAATCGCCGCGCCGCTGAAGCTGGCCTTTGGGCGCGCGGTGACTTTGTGGTATCAAATTATCAAACACCACAAGTAAGCGAGAAGAGCGCCTTGTTAAAGGCTGGAACGATTGCGCCGCTTATTGGTTCTTTATCAGGGCTAAGTGGCTTTGTGAGTGGTTCTGGTCCTGTGCAATGGGCTTTTGCTCTCATCATGGTTTTAGCCGCAAGCGTGGGTGTTTTTGTCTTCCTTCACCATGAAAAAGAGAGACGGTTGTAGATTTGTGCTATGGTGCTTAATGAGATTTTTTCTCGTTAAGCTAGTCACAGTAAACTAGGCGTATTTGCAGATTTTTACCTATTCATGCTTAGTTAACAACGCAAATACAGACCTTAATTGAGGAGGGCATATGCCGTTTCCCTACCGCCTTGGGCTTTATGGTGCCCTAGTTCTTGCCGCTTTTATGAGCGGCTTTTTTTATGGCAAAAGCATAGCACGGGTAGATAGCTTAAAGAGTGCTGTTTCGGCCTTTCGTGAGAGGAGCAAAATCACCGATGAAGTTATTAACCTTTCTGATTTTGACCTCTGCCGTGTTCTTGGCGGGCTGCCAGATGAGTGCACCGCCCTTGTGCATGGGCTGGACGAGACCACCCCAAGTCAATAAGCCCGCACGCCTTGTTGCCGATGAACCAAAGCTTGCGCGTTGGGTACTTACCACTGATCTATTCGGCAAAAAACAACATTGTTGGAAATAGGTTACTCTTCACTAGCTTTTGTAAGGACTTCACTCATTTTTGCGCGCCAATCAGCCCCACATGTCTTAAAGTGAGCGATGACGTCAGGGGCGAGCCGCAAGGTTACAGCCTCCTTTGGTACACTTACCCGCGGCCGCCCACGCTTGCGTCTTTCCTCTTCCACACGTTGAAAAAAAGAAACAGGCAAAACCTCTTGGGCTAGTTTTAAATGCGCTAACTCCTCATCCGTTAATATAGTCAATTAAGCGCCCTGTCTCTGGCATATAAATCAGTCGACCAGCGAAGCCAGTTTCGTACGTGTAGTTATTCTTGAGTACGCGAAGCCTGCTGTGATTACGGCATTTAGATTCATTATCGCGTTCAAGTCCAATCACAAAATCAGAAAATTGAGGAATGATATCTGACCAAAGTAGATGCGATAAAGAGATTTCAAGGCCTTTTTCATGGGTTTTATCTCCATCTAAGATCTCCAAAAAAGAGGCCGAAAGAATCCCAATATTAAGTTCCATAGCTAAGTTCTTTAGAGTACTTATGACACGGGCTACCAAAAGGCGCTCATCCCTTTCCTTTGAACTGGAGATCAAATACTGCAAGTGATCAAGCACGATAAATTGAGATCCATAATGTATCGCCATATAGCGGATTTTTTCGACGATCGTATCAAGATCAGTAATGCCCAAATGTTCATAAAAACCAAGACGCCCCGTACGTACGGTCGCTTCAAACCCCTTGCTTTTTTCTTCTTCGCTAAGACTATTCCAAAGAAGGTCAGCTGGCTTATCAATAGCTAAGCCAATCATACGGCTTACTGTGCGTTCGATAGGCTCTTCAAGCATGAGCATACCTACCCTGTGACCTGATTTTAGGAAATGATAAGCACATTCGCGTAGTAAAGTGGATTTACCAATTCCAACTCCTGCCGTGAATATCCACAATTCACCAAGACGTATGCCTTTGGTCTTTTCCATTAAACCTTTATAAGGAAGCTCGAAGCTTTGGCGATCTTCCTTCCCATCTATTATGGCCTCTATTAATTCGGAGCCGCTTAAAACACTATTGCTACGATGAAGATAGGGAGAAGAAGTAACGCCCTTCTCATGCCCCTTTGTATAGCCAGGGTTACCCTTAGAATCCTTTGTATGGGGCATTAAAAGCCTTCCTTTCTTTTCGTTAGCAGGATTAAAGCTGATCACAGATATAGTTTCTGTCCCAAGTAGTGCAAATACAATAACCGTTATTTCATTAAAAAACGACCTTTAAATAGGTGAAAACGTTTTTTTGCTCAAGATAAATAACGTGCTAGAATATATGCCATACTTTATATGTATAAATAATATTTTACTCCTTATAGAGTCTTATACAAAAAATAAAAATTATCAATGTCTATAATCTATGCATACAAAAACTTTATTAGAAAAGCGTAAAATATCTACACAGTAAGAAGGATCCCCCATGCCCGAAAAACAGATACCCCCCGATTGGCTTTCATGGTTAGCCATGATGCTATCAACAGCGCTTGCTGGTATATTTGGTGCTTTTGTACGGCAATTGGCCAATCATGATAAATCGTGTTGGCAACGGGTTTGTGAATGGCTGGGCGGCGGTGTATTGGCGATTTATGCTTCACCCACCGTTTCCTATATGCTTTATCATCTCTTGCTAAAATTTGATATGGTGGGCGTTGATGATGGCCTCAGCCCTAATAATATTATGGGTTTAGCAGGGTTTATTTGTGGTGCTGTTGGTGTTTCCAGCATAGAGCTGTTGCTTAGCGTCTTGCGCTATTATTTTCACGTGGACAAAACTAGATAAGTCTATATTTTAGCTAGTTAAATTTTCTTGACATAAAAATATGCCTTGCGTTATTATCAACGTAATTTGTGAGTTCCTTTTTTAGGTTTTTTGATTTTAATAAAGCCCTAGTTTGCGCTAGGGCTTTATCTTTTGTGGAAGGCACATTATTCAATGGGCAATGCCAAAGAATAAGGCTAGACGTTGTTCAATTTCTATTATTGCCTTCGGATCAACGTGACCAAAAGGTGCGCCCAACTTGTTTCTTTGGATTGTCATAGTTTTATCAATCATGACTTGTGAGGCTTTTTTCAGACTGTTTTCTTTACTAGGGCGAATGGTAAAGCGCAATAATGGAGCATCGACAATAGTGCTTGTTAAAGGTAGAACCGTCACGCTGGAGTGGGACATAAATTGGTCTGCTTGTATAACTAAAGCGGGACGCGGCTTGCCAAAATCCCCTTGCAGACTTATGGTAACTAAATCACCGCGCTTCATTAGGCATGCCAACCTTCAATATCCATCACAGCCTGTTCCATAAAATCCCACAGAGAACGATCTTCCTTTTCTATTTCTGTTACAGTGCGGCATTGACGTCGACACTCTTCTACAAAGTCTTTTCGCCGCGTATCTGGTACCCAAATCTGTATCAGCCGCAATCCTGCTTTGCGCTTAGCGGCGCGGTATTTTTTTACGCGTTCGTTAGTGTGTATGGTAGCCATCTTAAACGCTTTCTATGTTACATGTCACAGATTACCAGAAAGTAGCATTACATGCAACATAGCCAATCATTTTTAATTAATAAAGCTTCCTTGATAATTACCATTTACAGCAAGCCGAACTGCCCGCAATGCAAGACCATTAATCGTGCGGTAAATGCACGCGCTATTCATCAGCGCGTCCTCGATATTAGCTAACACAAGGTAACCCAACCCGTTATTATAGTGAATAAGGCTAAGCATCGGTTAGGCTTTCGGCTTGATAAGAATGCTCGTTTATATTAGCTTACATATTAAGTTCATGCCGTGCGGCAGCAGCCAAGAAAGAAGAGCGAGTTAATCCCCTTTCTTTTGCGCTTGCATCAATTGCTTTCAATAAGCCTTTTTCTATAGAAATATTAGCCCGTACAACAGCCGTATCATTTTCAATATAAGGCACTTGAAGTAAAAACGCTCCTTCGGACAAGGCTTGTTTGATCTCATCTCTCTTCAATAGTTCGTCAAAGCAAGTCGCTGCTGGAGGGCTAGTAAAGTCTTCCAAAAAAAGTTGTAAGGCCTCTATAGCATTAGCTATCAGTTCTTCTTCCGTATCTGATGCAGAAAATACCCCCTGTAAATCAGGAAACTCAATGCCGAAAGAAGAGTCCTTATCTTTATATACGAGTGCATAATACCGTCTCATCATCGATCCTTTTATTCTATCCATCCTGCTTGCTTAGCAATAGAACGCGCTGTGCCAAGCGGCAGCTCTTTTTAGGATGTGGAACGATAACCGTTTTATCACCTTTTCTGAATTTATGATGTGAGCCTGTAACTTTTATAAGGTCAAAGCCATCCCTCTTTAACTTAGCAATAATCTTACGGCTATCTTTTTCCATTTTTGTACTCAGTGTGTATATATATACACAAAATATCAGTTTTCGGAAAAATGTCAAGATAAAGAAACGGCAAGCATTTAAGCACTTCCCCCCTATGGCTACGGGGGAAGCATTTTTACGTTTAAGCGACAAGCAAGCGCTCGTTAGGTGCTGAAAGGTGTAGTTCTTCCAGCTTCTTAACGTCTCTTGTGATCATGTCTCTTAGCGATTTAAAGAGGAAATAATGATTAAACCGCATTTTAGCCAATTCTTTATCGATCACATCTAGCCATAGAACTTCTTTTAGACGTTCTTCGACCTTTGAGAAGGATATCTCACGCCACATTCCCACGGCGCCTCTGTAGACCTGCTCAAGCAAATAGGCCTCTGCTTCTAGCCGATATAGCGCGGCTAGTTGTTGGGCGTGTTTGTCGATGCAGTCTCTGATGCGTAGTGGTATCTTTGTGCGGTCTTCTGGAAGGCGATAGACGGTATCATCTTCTTGCGTCAATTGTAGCTGTGGTTGATGTGCTTGTTCTAGTTCTAACCAACGGTCAACAATCTTTGCTCGTAACACTGTGCTGTAACCTGAAACGAGGATCAAGCATTCGCGCTTGGGTAAAAGGTATTCGGTTTGTTTGGTATTTTTATTGGTCGTATAAAGACGTGCAAAGAGAGACAAATCACGCTTTAATACTAAAAGCATACGTTCAATATCTTTTGCGACCCGATCATGACGCTTACAACATAGCTTGGCGATTTCGCGGCTTGAAAGAGTGAGTGTTGCAGGTGCAATAGAACTTACTTGTTGCCCATTTTTAGCCGCCTGCTTGGCAAGGCGTTCACATTCAATAAAATACCGTCTTGCTTCTTTGCCGCGTTCGTTTTTCTCAACCATGGAAAGCTCTTTCGCCATGTCGAGAGTGAGTGTGTATTCCTTAGAAGGACGACCGATTGAGACGGTTTCTAAATTTTTAGAAAACATTGATTGTCCTTCATCTTGGACTTTCGGTAAATTTTTACCGAAAGTAATAAAGTCGTGATTTTCTTGAAAACCATATTCGTTAATGCGGTTTTTAATCCAATTGCGGAAATCAGATTTAACTTCCAAAAAGGCATGTAATTCACGAGCATTCACCGTTTGTACAGTATCTTGCCCTATAGCTGTTTCGTTAATTATAATAAGATTGTTCATGATTGAACTCCTACATGTATTAAAGTTTTCTATGAGATACCCATAGGGGCGTCGGGTGCTAGAAAACACGGCATGTAGTCCGTCGTTACACTTTTCCCTTGCGGGTATTGTATGGCGTAACCACACCCGACATAAAGCACATGCATTGAAGCATAGCAATAAGTCGAATTGTTCGGAACGGTAAATAATTTCGGTTATTTGACCGCTACATGTTTAGTGTTTTCTAGGCACTTGCTCTCAACATAGCGGTTTTAGGATTTTTGTCAAGCGAGGCGATTTTCCCCATGCCCTACCTTTTGATTTTAGGCTTATTGTTATCTTAACAACAATAACTGCTAACATTCCCCCCTTAAACGGTTTAATGTGCTTGTTGGTATTCTTTCGCTAGTGCACCCTCTAAATGGCTTGTAGTAAGGAATTCCTCCTTTGATAAAATCATGTCTTTGACAGCGCGGCGCAACACGTGCTCGATATCAGCATAGGATAGTTCCTCAAACAGAGAGATTATTTTGGGATCGCCTGTATCAAACTTGCGGCGAACACCAGCCAACTTTAAAGCAAGTAACTGTTTGATCTGCTTAAGATCTGGTAGCTCAAAAATATCACAAGGCTTTGCACTAATGCAGTAGTCATCTGGAACTTGAAGACATACGCTATGAACGTCAACAACAGCAGAATGAAACCTGAGATAGCTTCATGGACTTCGTTCATAAAAACCTCCTAGCAGTTCCGCTCCTATACGCTTGAAACGACTGGCCTATGATTTCTCCTAATCTAACAGGAACTGCATTGCCTATAAGCGTACCAAGTGCACGCATGGTTATCTTGCGATCTGGAGGAAGAAATTTATAATCCTCAGAAAAGGTTTGTAAAAGCGCTGCCTCCCTTAAGGATAAAGCGCGATCTTGCTCTGGATGACCAAAACGCCCATTACCAAAGCCATAGGCTTGAGTTGTAATCGTGGGGCTAGGTTTATCCCATGCCATGCGTCCATAAACACTAGGAAAGCTTTTTCCCGTCTGCTTTTTATGGCATTGCGTTACAAGCTCTTGTGGCCAATCTCTCCAAGTCCCATTAGGTCTTGAATGGCGTATCCTTTGCATATTCAGAGGTGATAAGCGGCTTGCCGTGTGTAATGGATCATCCTTATCGGTCTCGCCCGCTTTTAATTTTGGCAAATGCCCAATTGCAGTTTTTACGGTCAGATAATCAGTCTTTTTGTGAGTGGCCGGAATAAGAGCTATAGAACCACCCTTTGAAGCAAGCAAGACTAAGCGCCTGCGTCTTTGCGGTATGCCATAGTCGGGGCAGAAAACAATCTGATATGTATATTGATACCCAGCCTTTGTTAACGCGCTTAGAAACTGAAGGAATATGGGCTGCTGCTCTAAATTGGGAACATTTTCCATCGTGACAAAGTTGGGGCTTGTTTCTTCAACCAAGCGAGAGAAATGGCGCAATAAGTCCCATTTGTCCGATTTATTTCTAGCCATGTTTGCATAAGAAGAAAACGGCTGACAAGGGGCGCAACCTGCTAAAAGCGTATATTGAGCGCCTGCAAAATGAGTTCGAACTTCTTGACCATTCACATCGGCTACATCTCGTAGGATAAAGGTTGCTTTATTATTAGCCCCATAGGCGTAAGCCGAGGCTTGATCAATATCATAGCCCGCACGGACATTAATTCCCGCCTGCTCAAGGCCACGAGTTAAACCGCCTGCACCACAAAAGAGATCTACCGCTACAATCATGCCATTTATCCTTTGTGCTTGCTTAGCGCACGCCCTACCTTTCGGTTTCGTATCGTTTGGGTTTGATTTTTTGGTTGGATTGGAATAAAATTCGTATGAGAGGACTGCCATTTTTTCGACAAACCTATTCCCGAACCCCCCAAAATCAATCCCGAACCTATTTTTTTATAAAGTAAAATCAAAGGGTTAAGGTGTGAAAGATGGATGATTCGAGTCCTGTCACGGATCAAACACGAATTGGGATTTACAGACGGTCCTTAACTTGGGTTGTTAATGCCTATCTCATCTCTGCTGGCTCGCTATTGCTGCTGGGAGGGCGAATGGGCGATGCCTTTGGGGCGCGGCATGTTTTCCAAATCGGCATAGCGATTTTTGCTGCATTTTCTTTGATGGCAACCTTTGCCGGAAATGCTTCTGTACTGATTATGAGCCGTGCTGGACAAGGCGTTGAGGAAGCCCTGGCTTCGACTACAGGGCTGGCAATGGTATCGTTGCTGTTTCCCTCTGGACCAGAGCGCGACAAAGCGTTTGGCATTTGGGCAGCGCTGGGCGGTCTGGGTTCGATTGCCGGCGTCTTACTGTCCGGCGTACTGACTCAGTATTTATCGTGGCGCTGGGTGTTTGGTATGAACGTACCTATTGTCGTATTCATGCTTATGGCTATCAAGATTATGATTCCTAAGTTCACCAATCACCGTGCCGTTCCTCTGGACCTGGGGAATCCACTGGTTCTGGTAGCTGCCGTCACCGCGATTGTTATAACCGTGATGGGTTCTGGTATTGAGCATCTACCCAAACAGCGCATGGCACTCTTCGCGGCGGGCCTATTTGGCATCGCCCTGGTTCTGCGCCGTTGCAAGCGTTCGGAATACGGTATTATCCCCGCACGCCTGATTACACGTTCCCCCCGTCTAGCCGGCTACGCCATCATGGCTATTCTGGCAGCGACGTCCGGCGCCCTGTTCTATCTGGGAGTATTATTGCTGCAAGACTGCCTTGGGCTAAACCCGATGCAAACTGGCCTGGCGTGGCTGCCTTTCTGCCTTGGCTTCTTCCCCGGCATCTTCCTTTCGCAGCTTACACTCCAGCGCTGGAACCCACCGGTAGTAGCTTTTTTCGGCCTGACAATTTCGGGACTCGGTTTCATATTATTCGCCTTTAGCGTACCACTGCATAGTTACTGGCTGGGAACCCTTCCCGCTATGCTCGTCACCTCTATCGGCTTTGGTTGCGTCTTACCAATCGCCCAATCATTAGCCACTAGCTGTCTTAGCGAGACAGACGCCGGGGCTGGCTCCGGCATCACCACAACTATCAAGCAATTGTTCCAAGTGTTTGGCGTTACCATGCTGACTGCCGCAGCTCTGGCTGTCTCAGACAGCAGCGGAATTCTAACCATCACGGTCAGGGGTTTTGTGGCCGCCTTCGCCCTATCAGCGCTGTCAATGATCGCTGGCGCTTTACTGATTTTGGCCTGGCGCAATGACTTTGACTATTGAGTCGACCCCATCAACCCCGCGCGCATAAGGTTCCATTATGCATCAGAACTACCTGCTCCCCTCTTTAAAAGGGCCATTTACGATGCTTTCCAGCACAGCAGTTCTAAAGAAAAAGTGGATCGGTGCGATGCTTGACCAGACGGGGCGCGCCTATTCTGGCGCGTTGCGGTTAGATTTTAGCGCGCAGTGTTCTCGGGCTAAAGTATTCGATGCTGTGGCTCAGCGCTTGGCGCGACACCTATTCTAGCGGCTGGATTTGAGATTAAAGGGGAACAACTAGTTGGGCTAGCCCCTAAAGAACAGATATTGCACCAAGCATTACATGCCCAGTTAAGCAAGATGCACTCCAGAATCACCGACCAGGACTTCTTAGCTTATCGAGTCAAGCAGGCCACTGAGCCCGGACTACGCATCGCATCGGTATTAGACGGAGCAGGCCTGCATGTCTGATTGGTTTCTGGATTTATACTTGTGATGGAACATCTATTCACTTGTTGCTGAAGGATATATCTGAATATTATTCAGGGAAGCCGCCGATATCTTGCAATGCTTGGAACACCTATTGCCGGATGCAGTCCCTATCGGAGCCGCCTATAAACACAGAACAACAGCTTGGGTTCTACCCGGAAACGGAATCCTATGGACTTGATGCCTTACGAACCAGAGGCGGTAGCAGTCTAGGGCCTGTGCAAAGCCTAAAATTTACCTCCGCTATACCACGCAGAAGGGTCTTAGACTATGCTAAAACTCGGCGTGTAACGCCATTTGTGCTGCTGTTGACCATTTACCAGATGGCGATCAGTGCTGTAAGTGGTGCTACCACTGTAGTGACCGGTGTCCCCTTCGCTAATCGCTTAGAAGCCACGACCTAGACGTTGGTGGGACCGTTGTCTAATACCATCCCTATCAGCACCCTACATGGACCCGAAGAGCCATTAACAGTGGTGATAAAACGTGTCCAGCGGGCGGCAGTCAATGCAATGGGTCATCAGAACATGGAGCCGGCCCCCTTACTTAAAGGCGCATCCGCATGCGCCACCGGTTTCAAAGAGCCATTTCCACAACTGTTCAATGCTTGGAACTCATGCAGCAAAGGGTATCGCATGGTTCTAGGCGATAACCAGTGGATGAACATGCGACTATTGCCGAACGATACCTATCGTGTAGCTTTCGAAACCACTTTGGATGAGCAATCCGAGTATATTTCGGGGCGGATCGACATGGACGCCATCTATAGCAGGTATGCAGGGCAGGTCATCGAACATATCACCCGAGATTTGCAAGCTATATAAACACCGTGACAATGGCGGAATTTTACTCGTTCCTGTTGACAAAGTGACTCGCTAAATTAGCTAAAGTATGATTCAAATCCGTCTTTTAGAAGGCATTAATCTTAGCGATCAGGATTGGCGTAAACTAACATGGCGGCATACCTACCTATATCAAAAAGTTAGCAAAACTTTTAAAGGCAAACATGCGAACATCACAGAGCGTGTTAAGCGTTAAAAGAAGCAGACAGGGGGTTATTGTTACGACCCGTAATGCTCAAAATACTTTTGACCAAGTGGTCTTTGCAACACATGCGGATCAAGCCTTAGCCTTATTAGTCAAACCTAGTGAGCGAAAACAGACCCTATTGAGCCAATTTAAATATGTTGCAGTCGAAAACGTAGCACATCAAGATACAGCGGCAATAGCGCAAAAAAATTGAACGAATATTGCGTATTTACCTCGCTAAACAACAAAATGAATTTACCTGTTCGAGCACACTGACTCGCATAGTCAAAAACCTTGAACAACCCGCTACTATCAGCAATATCCGGGATCTTTTCGTAAGTTTCGACCCAAAAATACCAATAAATCCGAAGCTTATTTTGGCGCGAAAACAGTGGAAACTGCCCAAACTCAGACTTAGAGACATAGCGCTCCGATTACAATTTCGTCAAATACAAGGACACGGCGGCCTCTGGTATTATGGAATGGATACCAGCTTTAGCGGAAACGAAGGAGCTATAACCTCCGCATTAGTCATCGCAGAACGGCTTGACGCTGCTTACCCATTCGGTCATAATAAACTAGCACGTCTTCAATTTAACACCGTCCAAGATCTGATGGGCGTTTATACAAAGACACGTTGGGCACGAAAAAAATCGATACCAGTCTGGTACATATGGCAAAATATTTTGGAATGGATTAACGTATAGCGCATGTTTTTGCCAGAGATTATCTGGTATGAAAGGAGCACGTTATGATAATTTTTTTACTAACCAAACTCAGATAATTACCTCAGAAAATATAATATATAGTCATGTTTGACATGCAAGTAGAACTATTGCCTATGATTTCTGACGCACATACGGTATTGAACAATTGCTGTTGGCTGGCAGATTTTACAATAGAGCAGCAATTAAATATGGTTTTTATCGAGCATGATAAAATAGAATCTTCATTCCCTCGTTTAAAAGCACTCGCTGCGCATGCATAACTACTAACCACATAGCAATTTAATCTTTGTAAAGCGCGTAAATTTAACACGTTAATGGACCAAAAAACCAATAATCCTATGCAATGGGTTTTGGCAAGTGTAGAAACACATATTGCAATAATGCAGTCTGCCCTTGCTCTAGAGATGGAAGATGGCCAAGTATTTATCCTCGCCGATACGACATCCTCGCGTAATCCATACGACAAAGAAAAAGCTTTTGATCGCTTAAAAAAGCATAAAGCAGAGCAGATTACGCGCGAGATGCTCTTTTTTGAAGTTTTACGCGATTCTGAATCGCGAAGATTATTTTCCACTCTCATTAAAGCTTTTAGATGGAATATTTAAAATACTTATACTAAATAAATGCGTAAAGCTAAATAGACTTAGGCCTACTGAACTTTGAATAGGAGATAACCATTGGTTCTGAAAGCACATCGTTCCCCACAGTGGCGCAGGCTCAATACTATTGGTATACTCCTTGTTATATTTGTCGATAGTTTGGGTACTGCGTTAATTTTACCGCTACTCCCCAACCTTTTATCAGTCGATCTCCATAGCAGTCTAATAAGCCAGAGAAATTTTTCTCCAAGCATGCTCACCTTCTTATACAGCATAATCTTAACAGCATATGCCGCTGCTATGGTCATTGGAGCTCCTTTACTTGGACAACTATCCGATAAAATAGGCCGTAAACCTGCGCTTATACGGGCTGTTTTGGGAACCTTGATTGGTTATATCATTTGCGTCTTAGCGATTATGCTACGATCAGTTGAACTATTTATACTAGGGCGGATTATCACTGGTGCTTTCGCAGGAAGTATTCCTATTGCGCAGGCACGACTTATTGATGCTTGGCATGAATCAATAAGAAGTGTTAGTATCATCATGTTTTTCGTCACTGCAGGTTTTATGTTGGGGCCAATAATAGCGGGTGTGGTCTATAAGATTGCAGTATTAACTGGGCTGTCTATAAGCTTACAGCTCGCAAGCCCTCTAATCGTTGCAGGGGCCCTTTCTATGTTGTCGCTTTTGTTCACTATAAATTTGCCAACTGATACCCCCGCCAAACCGACGCAGAAAGCTGGCTTGCTGAGAGTTATCACGGCAGCATTAGCTGGCTTTAGCTCACGCGGACCTCGCGCTATGCTGGCAGCGATTTTCTTTTTCCAAATTGGCTGGAATCTCTTCTACCAATATCTGCCGTGGTTAATGGTAGCGACCTCACGGTCACAAGATTTTATAATAATTACTATGACTATTCTTGGTATTGGTATGTGTATTTCTTTCTGTTACCTAGCAACTCTCTTACAAAAATACGTGACTAAATATCAAGTCCTCTCAACAGCTTCAATCCTTCTTGGAATTTTTTCCCTATGCCTCCCCTTTATCTTAGCAGGAAAAATCCCCCTCTTTTTGCTTACACAACTTCTAGCTGCGCTTCTATATGGTTGTGGGTATACAAGTTTAGTTGCGGCAGCAGTACAGCGAGAGAATACGCAGCATATTGGCAGGCTTTTAGGAACCATTGCAGCTATCGCTGCTCTAACAGCAATGCTCACAGCCCTAGGAGGAGGCGCGTTAGCAAATACTGGAACAATATGGATAGGCACAAGTAGCGCTTTATGCTTTTTTATTTGTTTTTTTATAAGTATTAAACAAAAATAATTTATCTTAATGAATCATTATTATATATCAATCACACAACAACATATAATATATACATAACCATATTCTATTATGAACGACACACTATTAAATTCATGCTATAAATTATAATTTTAAATAAACATCAAACGTACATAAATAAGGAAAAATATACTGACAATACGTTAACTATTTTAATTTTATACAATATAATGCAGGAATTACATGCCGATTGAAAAAATTATAGCTCATCAAGTGACAAAAACCATAGGGGGCAAGCTTGTACTCAATAATATTAATCTAAGTGCGGCAAACGCACAATGCATCGGAATAGTCGGTGAAAATGGTGCTGGAAAATCTACCTTATTACGCCTATTAGCAGGGCTTACTACGCCCGATAGTGGTACAGTTATGATTCCTAAAAACATAGGCTTCTTACAGCAAACATCTGCCTATCCCCCAACCTATTCGCTGCAAACAGTTATTGATGATGCTTTAGCAGAAGCTCGTGCAGCCGCTCTACAACTTGAACAATTGAGTATAGCAATTTCCCAAGGAGATGGTGACGCTACCCTATTCACAGAATATAGTCAATGCTTAGAATGGGCCGAATATTGTGACTTATGGAATGCCGACCGCCGCGCTGAAGATGTCTTGCGTGGGTTCCAATTAGACCACATAGCGCACACACGCAGAGTAGATGCTCTATCAGGCGGCCAAGTAGCACGCTTAAGTCTTGCCGCTTTGCTTATTCGTCAACCAGCCGCTTTGCTGCTTGATGAACCCACTAACCATCTTGATGACGAAGCAATAGAATTCCTTGAAGCGTGGCTCAAAAATTTTCGAGGGCCGCTCGTCTTAGCCTCACATGATCGCGTATTTCTTGATACTATTTGTACGCATATTATTGATTTAGACCCTGGGCGACAAGGAGCCATGCATTATACTGGTAATTATTCGTCCTATCTGGAAATTAAACAACGCGAACGCTTCTCTTGGGAGCAGCAATTTAGAGCTGAGCAAAAGCAACTCAAGGAACTGCAGCAAGCAGTTAGTATTAAAGCACGCACGCTCTCACATAGTAAGACACGTAAAGACAATAATAAATTGAGTTACAATAGCGCGGGGGAGCGCATCCAAAAACAGATTGCGCGACGTGTACAAAATGCACAATTGCGTTTAGATACACTAAGAAATAACCAAGTCAAAAAGCCACCAGCTTCAGTAAAATTCTCTGCGCCTTTAACCATGCCTTTTGACCAAAGTAAGATTATCCTTTCTTTGAAGGATGTTCATATGAAAGACCGCCTCCTTATCGAAGAATACCACATTTTAGCTAACGAAAAATGGCTTATTCTTGGTAGCAATGGCGCAGGCAAATCTAGCTTATTACACTTGCTAGCCGGGTTAGCGACACCCGATAATGGCACAGCATATAAGGCCCCGAATCTTTGCTGCAAATTACTGAAGCAAGAGACGCGTTTTAGAAATTTGCAGCTAACACCGCGCCGGCTTTATGCGCAATATGCGCCCAGCGATGCCCCTCCCCTTCAAGAACTTGGCTTACTCCCAAGTCAAGCTTGGGACATCCCTATAGGTAAATTATCGTTAGGCCAACAAAAACGCTTAGCTTTAGCCATGATTATTAGCAAGCCCCCACATGTACTCCTCTTAGATGAACCTACCAATCATATTGCATTGAGCTTAGTACAGGAGTTAGAAGAGGCATTCCACACAAGCGCGGGAGCAATTATCATTGCCTCGCACGATCGCTGGCTACGCCGCCGTTGGCAAGGCAAAAGGTTAACTTTAGAACAAGGTAAAATTAGCTAAGCCTGCTTCAGTTGACTGGCCCCGCACTTACTTTATTGCTTAGCGGTACAAAAATAATAAAGATTTCTCTATCACCTACAATATGTCTAAAATCCAAGTATGGCACTGTCCACTAGCTGAGATTGATCAAAAAATATATCCCCACTACCTAACTTACTTAGCCCATATGAGCGCGAACGCTTTATGAAATTCAAGACAAGTGCACATCAGCAAGAATATCTCGTAGGGCGAACGCTACTGCGTACTATTTTATCGCAACTAGGACCTCTTGCTAAGCAGGAATGGCAATTTGTGCGCAATGCATATGGCCGTCCTGAGATCGCAGCAGAACAACAGTGGGCTATACCGGGATTAAATTTTAATATTTCTCACAGTGACGCCTTGATTGTTTTGGCCATAGGCTACTATGTGTGCATTGGCATAGATGTAGAGGCTATAACACGAAGTGTGAATGTCGAAGAACTTGCTTATCGTTGTTTTACGTTCACAGAGGCAAGTTTTATTTGCGATGCGACCGAGTGAAGTCGCCTAGAACGCTTTTATACCTTTTTGACCTTGAAAGAAGCCTATAGTAAAGCTTGCGGGCTTTGGCTATCATTACCTTTTGACAGCTTTTCTTTCGACCTCAATCCAGCCAAGCCTATGCCGACCTTATGGCTGAGTGGGAAGAACAAGCCTTTAATGATGCTTATTACGGCACCTATGCACAACAGCACCGCTTAAGCGCGGCTGATGCTTTGTGAGGCGTCATGAAAGAAACCCTAATCTATATCACTGAATGCCTAGGCTTTATGACTTTAATCGCGGCCGTATTGTTTATCTGGGTCATTACTTAATCATAGCGCAAGGAATATATCATGACTGACTTAAGCCCAAAATACCGCCTACTGAAAGATGAGAGCATCATCGTAAACGGCCGTACCCTCTACCGTATTCAAGCCTTACGCGACTTTGGCGATTCATTGACGCGGTGGAGCGGCGCAAAGAGACACCTGCGGCGGCTAAGAATTTTTTAAAAGCGTTTAGAGGCGTATTTAATTGGGCTATTGATCATGGTTTTATTGAAGAAAACCCCACGCTCGCTATCAAAACGCCTGCCCTTACCAATAAGGAAGGGTTTGCCATATGGTTAGAAGACGACATAGACAAATACTACCAGCGCTGGCCACTGGGTACGCATGAACGGGTATGGATTGATGTGTTGCTATACACTGGTCTGCGCCGTGGTGACGCAGTGCGGATTGGTTGGAAAAATGTCAAAGATGGTGTCATTCACTTAAAGACAGAAAAAAGCAAATTCCAAACGGATGTCTTTTTACATATTTTACCCGAGCTAGAAGCTACCCTTAAAGCGGGAACAATTGGCAATGATACTTTTATTTGCGGTAAAGAGGGTAGAGCGCTTACCAAGGAAAGTTTTGGCAATTTGTTTCGGGAAGCATGTAACGAGGCGGGAATTAAAAAGTCTGCTCATGGATTGCGCAAATTAGCGGCGACTCGGGCGGCAAATTCAGGAGCAACTGTTGCACAATTGAAAGCCATTTTTGGATGGACTAATGACAAGATGGCGTCGCATTATACCCAAAGCGCCGATCGGCGGCGACTCGCTCTTGAAGCGATAGAAAAAATACAAAAAAGGTAAGGGGATGACATCAAAAAAACATAACAAAATCAAAGAGGCTAAAATTCCCGAACTTTGCTATAACCTATTGATTTTATTAATATATGGTGGGCCCGGAGGGACTCGAACCCCCAACCAAGCGGTTATGAGCCGCTGGCTCTAACCAATTGAGCTACAGGCCCCACGAAGGGTTATTCAGTAACCCAAAATCTTGCAATACACAAGCACTGAATAGAATTTATCAGAATTTTTATAATTTTATTCGTGTTTTCAAAATTGCGCCCTATTTTCTGATATTATCGCTAAAATTGGCAGAAATGGAAACGTTATGAAAAATATTTTAAAAAAAGAACGCCACGGCTACGCGATAGCCCTTACCCTTCTAAGCAGTCTTGCTCTTTTAGCCGCCCCCGCTGTGGCAAGCGCTGACGGACAGCGAAGCATCGTTGTAACAGCAAGTGGGGAAGTCTCGTCATCCCCTGATATGGCAGTTTTACGCCTCGGGGCGATTAATCACTCTGACAGCGTTCAGAAAGCATTAAACGAAAATAATAAAACCATTAATGAAGTGGTAGATGCCTTTAAAAAAAATGGCATCGCTGGCAAAGATATTCAAACATCCGGCCTTTCCGTCTACCCTATCCATCAGGATGAGCAAGAGAAACAGACCTCAGACAAACTCTATCAAGTATCAAATACCCTTACCATACGCATCCATGACCTAGGCAAAGCCGGCCAATTTTTTGATCAAGCGGTAAAATTAGGGATAAATTCTGTTGATAATATCAGCTTCACCAATGCCGATCAAAAGCCCATTTATCAAAAAGCCCGCAAACAAGCCGTCATAGAAGCCATTGATAAAGCAGCTACCCTAGCCGAGGCAGCCCATCTAAAACTCGGACCTATCCTTGAAATCCGAGAAGAGAGCAATAATGGCGGATTTCGTTCAACGCCTGTATTGTTAAGTACGCGCGCTTCTAACAATAACCCCAGCAATTTTGAAAGTGGTGAACTTTCTTACCGCGTCCATGTGTCAGTTACCTTTGCAATTGAACAATAATCTTCAAAAACTACGCCATGAGCGGTGGTGATTACCTGTAATCACCATCATCCTCTCTCGTCCATTTAAATATACATCTTAAAACATAATGGTCATTAGCGAGAAAATCCCTCCATCATGGGGCAAGATCAGTGATATAATTCAGGTAATCATCTTCGTTTTTAAGCGTATCCTCATAAACGCGCACCTTACCGCGCACAGAAATCCCTGCCTCATGCACAGTTTCCGTCCGACCTGAGATTAGATGGTGCCATTCTTGAAGGTTTTTTCCCTCATAAATCAAGCGATAAGCGCAGCTTGCAGGCAACCAGCGAAACTTGCCAATATTGTGAGGGGTGAGGCGAATACAATCGGGCACAAGCTTTTGCCGATTCTGATAATTGTGGCATCCACAGCTTACCTTATCCAGAAGCCGGCAAGCAACACTCGTAAAATAAATATCACCGGTATCATCATCTTCCAACTTATGCATGCAACATTGCCCGCAGCCATCACACAAGCTTTCCCACTCGTTGGTGTCCATCTCTTCAAGACGCTTATACTCCCAAAAGCGTAGCCCTTTCTTCATAGCACCACCATCCCCAAAAACACTAAGAAAATCTTAAGAGCTAAATAGCTTTTCATAAAAAAATCCAATTCGTCGAAGAACAGCGGCACTTACATGATTATGCCCCTTACTTTTATTAATAAGGCCTATAAAAAGCAAAAGGATACGCATAGCCTGCTGAATTACTAGCAGTGATAGAAAGATTCGCTATTTTTAGGCTTTATCAAAATGTTCTCGCCCTATTCATCAATAATCTATACTTTTTACGTATAATCAACCTGAGATCATCTTTGAGACTACTAAAATAATCAGCCCGAATAAAATGAGATTCATAGCTTCTGCCAACAAGCCATTTGCTAATCACGCTACAACCTTAAAAACGCCCAGCGTTTTTATGTTTTATAAGGCGTAAAGGTAATTGTAAATCCATCATAAAAAATGCTTTTACACCCAATTGGCGTTTGCGCATCTTTCTGGTGCATTACTGCACAAGAACTTAAAAGCCTTTTCCACTAAGCCATTAATAATCACCCTACTGGCGTCAACCTTGATAAATATGAAAACCGCACTCCACTCCAAAACTGTTAAGAATCTAAGAAACTGCGTAATTTGCGGGAACGACTTGGATGTTTAAGCTTGCGCAGAGCCTTGGCTTCAATTTGCCGAATTCGCTCGCGAGTAACGGAAAATTGTTGCCCTACCTCTTCCAATGTGTGGTCAGTATTCATGCCAATTCCAAAGCGCATCCGCAAAACCCGCTCTTCACGCGGGGTGAGAGACGCCAAAACTCGTGTAGTGGTATCGCGCAAATTAGCTTGAATTGCCGCCTCAATAGGTAAAAGAGCGTTTTTATCTTCAATAAAATCACCTAAATGAGAATCATCTTCATCTCCCACAGGAGTCTCAAGAGAAATAGGCTCTTTAGCAATTTTTAGTACTTTACGCACCTTTTCCAAGGGCATAACCAACTTTTCTGATAATTCTTCTGGCGTGGGCTCACGGCCAATTTCATGTAGCATCTGACGCGAGGTGCGGACAATCTTATTGATTGTCTCAATCATATGAACAGGGATACGAATCGTGCGCGCCTGATCAGCAATAGAGCGGGTGATCGCCTGCCGAATCCACCAAGTAGCATACGTAGAAAATTTATAACCGCGGCGATATTCAAACTTATCTACCGCTTTCATCAAGCCAATATTACCTTCTTGAATCAAGTCCAAAAACTGCAAACCACGATTGGTATATTTTTTAGCGATAGAGATAACTAAACGCAAATTGGCTTCTACCATTTCCTTTTTAGCAATGGTAGCCTCACGTTCACCTTTTTGCACCTGATTTACAATACGCCGAAACTCACTAATAGAGATTGCCGTTTCTTGCGCTAACATTTGAATCTCGCCACGCAATCTCTGAATCGCCGCCTCTTCACGCGTAGCAAAATCTTTCCAGCCTCTAGATGGCAAGGTTGCAATATAAGCTACCCAATCATTATGAAGTTCGCGCCCCTGGTACTCTCTCAAAAAGTCTTCATGGCCCACCCCATAAGAATCAGCTAAACGTTTCAAGCGCCCTTCATTTTGCACAAGTCGTTTATTAATACTATAAAGCTGCTCTACTAAAGCTTCGATCCGATTTTGGTTGAGAGAAAGTGATTTAACTGACTTGATCAGCTCTTCTTGTAATTGCCGATATTTTTTGCGCTGTGGCGCCGAAAGACGATTCTTATCATTATCAGCCAAACGGCTTTCAACTTGTTGATCCTGCAATTTGCGCAATTTGAAATAGGTCTCGGCGATGAAATCCAAAGTATCCATCACTTGAGGGCGTAATTCGTTTTCCATCGCCGCCAAAGACAAGTTAGCTTCGTCGTCATCTTCATCTTCATCGCTAGGCAAATCAACGCCCACATTATTAATGTCGCTCTCATCGTCGTCTTCCGGCGTAGGACGCTTAAGAGTTTCATTTAATGATTTTGCCACTTCATTAAGTTTAATAACAGGCACTTGCCGCGCTTCTGGGCCAGCATAAGTAGTCTCTAAATCAATAATCTCGCGTAACAAAATACGTTGATCATTCAACTCTTCGCGCCAAATAATCAATGCTTGGAAAGTAAGCGGGCTTTCACAAAGTCCGGCAATCATCGTCTCACGCCCAGCTTCGATCCGCTTGGCAATAGCAATCTCACCCTCACGCGATAAAAGCTCCACGGCGCCCATCTCACGCAAATACATCCGCACTGGATCATCAGTACGATCAGTAGCTTCACGCTTATTACCTGTAGCTGCTAAAGCTCGCCCGCCTATCTCTACAAGGTCGCCACCCTCAACGCTTACGCTTTCTTCCGAATCGCCTTCTTCTTCATCTTCCACCACATTAATACCCATGTCCGAAAGCATGGCCATCGTGTCTTCGATTTGCTCTGAAGTAACCTCTTCTGAAGGCAAAACCGCATTCAATTCATCCATCGTGACATAGCCACGCTTTTTTGCAAGTTTCACCATTTTTTTAACGGCGCTATCAGAAAGGTCAAGAAGTGGACCATCTATATTGGCCTGACGATCCACCGCTACGTCTTCTTTCTGCTTCACTGTCGTTGCCATACTATTTACTCCGTCAAGCTATAGATTGCTCCATAGTCGATCATTTCATTACCCAAAGCGGCTTGGCCGCATCTTATATTCGATCTCTTGAAAAAAGAAATATTAATCATTTCTGCCCTACAACCTTACCAAAGCTTTTCGCGTTCCTATATGCTTTTGATAAATTGCAATAAACTCATTCCATTTTTCAAACGCCTATCTTATTTTGTTGATGGCTCATTTACCACAAAAAAGCGAATCATTTCAGCGCCTATTTTACTCAAATTTCTATTTATCGGCTCGCCAGCAACCGAACCCTTCAATCAACGCTTCAGTTGCGTCAGTTTGTTGTAACTCTTTTTTTACTTCGCGCAACAAGGAAAACACTTCACCATCGGGATTTTCTATCAATTGGCGTTCAATGTCTTGCAAACGGTTATGTAGGTGATGCGCGCGCAGATGCAAGTGCACTGCCTGTTTTAATGCTTCACGCGCGTCCTCAATAGGGGCTACAGCAAAGACGCTACGTAAACCTAATTTATGCACTAAATCATCAATTTTCTTGATAAGCGTTGCCCCCCCCTTCTTTTCTAGCAAGGCACGCATAGCTTCCCCATCATTAGGTTGCCATTGTCCTAAAACTTCAACCATCAATCGATGCAGATGAGCCAATTGGCTATTTTTTATCTCAAGCCGTTCAAGAGTTTCAAAATCCTCATACCATAAAGAAGGGTGGTTAATAAGCGCTAGAATAATAGCCGCTTCTCGCGGCGGCAAGCCGCCTCCCGCACGTAATAAGTTAGAGTTAATCAAGTTCGTCGCGCCGCCGCCCGTCGTCTGTGCGCTTCTATATGCTTGACCGCGACCGTTTTGCGGCTCTTTAAAGCTATAAGCAGGGCGAAAAAGGTTACGTAAACGCTCGCGCATATCCTGCAAATAATAATGGCGCAAACTTTCGTCTTGGATGGTAAAAATAGAACGCTTTAAATCCTGCTCAAGCCGTGCCCGCTCTTCTGGCGTCCGAAAATTTTTGCCTTGCGTTGCCCGACGCCATAAAAGCTCTGCCAATGAAATAGCCTGCTGTAAATATCCGCCAAAAGCACGCTCTCCCTCATGACGAATAATATCGTCAGGATCCTGCCCGCTAGGTAACAGTACAAAACGCAAAGAAACGCCAGGTTTTAATAAAGGCAAGGCTCTCTCAGCCGCACGAAAAGCCGCCTGCAATCCAGCTTTATCGCCATCAAAACACAAAAATGGATCGCTTTGCAGACGCCATAAAAGCGTCAATTGCTCTTCAGTTAAAGCCGTTCCTAAAGGAGCTACCCCACCATGAAAGCCCGCTTTATCTAAAGCAATAACATCCATATAGCCCTCAACCACCACAATAGGTACCCCCTCCTTTCCTTGCTTGGTTGTAGATGCCGCGCGCGCGCGCGCCGCATTATAAAGCATCTTGCCCTTTTCAAATAAAACCGTCTCGGGGCTATTCAAATATTTCGCACGCGCCTCTTTATCCATGGCTCTCCCGCCAAAAGCCACCACGCGACCGCGCAAATCATGAATCGGAAACATAATACGATCATGAAAACGTTCATAAAGTAGACGATCATCCTCCCCCATAGCGATAAGACCGCAATCAATTAATTGCTCAAGACCAATCCCACGGGCCAAAAAAGCGTCTTTAAAAAGCATACGTTGAGCAGGCGCATAGCCCAAATCAAAACGTGTAATTATATCTTGCGATAGATCACGCCCAGCTAAATAAGAACGAGCAAGCGCACCCGCACTTTTATGCAATTGTTGATGAAAAAAACGCGAGGCCATCTCCATGACTTCATAAAGATTAGCCTTAGCCTTTTCACGCTTATCCTGTTCAGGATCCATAATAGGCATCGGCAAACCAGCTTGTCCCGCCAAGCGTTCCACCGCTTCCACAAAACTAATGCCATCTAAATCGCATAAGAAACGAAAAATATCGCCATTGGCGCCGCAACCAAAACAATAATAACGACCTTTACGATCTTCACAATGAAAACTTGGGGTCTTTTCGCCATGGAATGGGCAACATGCCCAGAAATCACCACGAGCAGCTTTTGATTTCTTAGAATCAAACTGTGCCCGTTGACCAATAACACTAGAAATAGGCAAACGTGCTCGGATCTCATCCAAAAAATCAGCAGGAAAACGCATCAGATCTCATATATATTAGGTGTCCACAGACCCATAGTAAAGACTCTTCCCGCCTGAAGCAAGCAAATCAAAATATGAAATACAAGCCTACGCTTTATACAAAGGTAAAAATCACTATAAAAATAGAGGCATGTATAATACTATTCACTGCCCCCCCGATAGCAGTCATAGCAGTTTGAAAAAATATATGCCGCCCCCCCCCGCGCCGTTATTCCTCAGGTAATTCTAGCGTACCTTGCGAGTTTTATTACGCTTACGGCCAAGACCCATTTCTTTTGCCAAAGCAGAGCGGGCTTGGGCGTAGTTAGGAGCAACCATAGGATAAGAACTATCTAATTCCCATTTTTCACGGTATTGTTCAGGTGTCATAGCATAATGCGTCATCAAATGACGCTTCAATGATTTAAACTTCTTTCCATCTTCAAGACAAATAATGTAATCTGGAAAGACTGAACGCTTAGGGTTGACAGCTGGCTTAGGCCTTTCGGCTTCCGGTTCTTGGATACTCAAGGCACCAGCCTTTAAAAAAGCAGCGTGTATATCAGAAATCAAACTAGGGACTTCAGTTGGACGGATTGAATTGTTACCTACATAGGCAGCGACAACATCTGCCACAAGTGTAATAACAAAGTTGCTTTCTGTATTCATATCTATTTCATTGCTCATCGGTACTTCCTGTTCACGATTTTTAATTTTTTTTATTAAAGAACTATATATTTCCATAATTCTTCATCTCCATATTGGGACAAAATAAAAAATGTCAATTGTTTTTATTAAAAAATTATAATATAATTTCATAAAAAAGAAATAAAACAAGCATAACTTGGTAACAAATTGTAATAATTTTTGATATTGTTTAATTTTGATACTAATATGAGATATCCTCCTTCCTTTTTTGCATTCCATGAAAAATATTTTTCAATCTATGGATAGTTATAAAACTATCATACTAATAACCATACTATATCCGCTTGACTCCGTAACCGGTGTTTTCTCTACCCTTCAACGGCATAAATGAATTGAAACAGCACTACCTATTCGCCTATAAAATTTCCTACATAAAAATTATCAATAATAAAATTAAATGCTCATACAAACAACATCCTTAAAAGTTTAAGCTTTTAGAGTAGCACCTTTTATCAAAAAGGCATGATAATTTAAAAAAGAAACGATTGTAGACTATAAATAACCATAAAATTTATATAAATTACATCGGTAAATTAGCAATTACATAATAAGGTACAATCATATGCAAAAGCGTCAAAAGCCTAAAATATATAAATCAGATGCGGAGTGGCGAGCCCTTTTAACTGAGGATCAATATAAAATCACACGTCAACATGGAACAGAACGCGCTTTTTCTTGTCCAGACTTTAACACGGAAATTGCCGGTATATTTCACTGCGTTTGTTGCGATAACCCCCTCTATAAATCAGAAGCTAAATACAATTCGGGCACTGGCTGGCCTAGTTTCTTCGAGCCTATCAATCAAGAAGCCATCCTTTCGAGGAAAGACTTATCCTATGGTATGAATCGTACAGAGGTGGTTTGTGCAATTTGCGATGCTCATCTTGGCCATGTCTTCCCCGATGGACCACAGCCAACTGGCCTACGTTATTGCATGAATGGAATTGCCTTAACCTATAAACCGAGGATAACCGAAAAACAATCATAAACTCTATTAAAGCGGCGAGCCTTACCATTTGTTGCACGCCCATGATTGATTCGAGGTTTTTCAAAACGTAGCCGGAACGCCATATAGCTTGATGATAATTTTTTAGCCAAAATAAGGTTCATCCCATATTGGTTGCGTTACAAAGCCATTATTCGTTCCTAACTGAAGACACGGGCAGCGATATAGCTTGGGATGCTCAATCGCCCGGTCTTTTTTATACAAAACGAGTAAAAAAGATCGCCCTTCTAAAGTTTATCACCATAAATCAGGCAGATGCAAAGGCGAAGATTACTTGGGCTTGTTCACCAAAGAGCAAATTTTTATATTCTTAATCGTATAAGGCACTAAAGCTTATCCAGGCTCATGGTAGCTATAAAAATCCCAGCAACTGACTTGAACAGCTGAATATTCTTACCGCATCTCCAAACCCTAGAGCGGATCAGCAGCAATATCCAAGCCATTGAGTACCTATCTTCTTAGCCTATCAAAGTTAGAGGAAATGCGATAGCAATACAACACACCTATTCCTCCACCACATACTTGGCGAAAAACTCTCTTCAAACTATACGAAGCGGCATCATTTTTACCTAGCCATACTAAATAAGAAGCACCTCGCTCACGAAATTTCAGCCCTTTTTAATATGCCATCGAATCATCCGCAAAGGAGCAGATCTTTCCATTCCTTTAGCCAAGCAGAGCGATTGCTATCTAAATGAATCTTTAACGCGCTATAATAACATAAGCAACTGCTTGTTTCGTGATACGAAAATCAACAAAATATCATATAATATATTCAGCGGCTCTATTTAAAACGCTTTCAATGTGCCTATCCACTTAGATGCCCCTACATGGAGCCGATCAATTTTAACTAAAGACGACCTGCACGACGCCTTTCTTCATAAGCCTTAACATGGGTATAGGCTAGGGCAAGCAAAGGATTCTCCAGTTGATAATCTCGTGCCTTTTGTAAAAGATCACCCAAAATATGGTCGGCCTCTGTACGGGCGCCTCTCTCCATATCACGCAACATGGAAGCGCTCGCTTTTGATTGATTATCTAAAAGAAAATTGGCAATAGCACACAACCGCGTTTCACTTAATGCATAACCCGCCGCTTGAGCGATCTTCTGGTTAGCATGCAGGAGTGTCATCGTAGCCTCACGCCCTCCGAAAGCGCTATTAATTTCACCAATATTAGCACGCATAAGACATGTGATCCCTGCTAAACTCGCAAGACGTACCCATTTATCCCACATAACTTGCATAGCATCAGACACAGCATGGATCTTCACCCCAAGCGCCCGATCAAATAAAGCAGCCCAGCGTTTCGCCGCTTGACAAGATCCCGCTTCTTGCCCGCCAAACAAACCATAAGCTTCGTCATTCAAGTGGCAAACCTCACCCTCTGATGAAAGAGTAGCTTGAATCAGAACAGACCCCGCTAAAACCCTTTTTTGACCAAACCTTTGATTTAAATACGTAAGATGGCTCAAACCATTCAAAGCAGGGACAATCACCGTCCCCTCGCCCACCGCGGGACAAATCGCCTCAACTGCAGCATCAAGATCATAAGCTTTGCAAGTTAGGAGGATAAAATCATAAGACGTATAACAATCAGCACGAACCAAGGTTTTAACCGCTAGCTTTGCATCCCCAGCTGAACTTTTAATTACTAAGCCGTGGCGGGCAATGTGCTCTGCGCGAGACGGACGTAATAAAAAGGTAACGTCCAAGCCCCTCTCCACCAAGCGGCCTCCAAAATATCCTCCAACTCCACCTGCACCCAATACCAAAATTCTTACCATCACTGCCTATCCTATCGTTTAATATAAGCAAACGCATCTAAAAAACCAAATTTCAGCTCTCATCCTAAAAAAACTCTCATTTCTTTGGTAATCCAAGTATCAATAATGATTAAAACCGCAAGCACCACGCAAGATTCAAACAGTACAGTTAGTATACCAAGCTATGTAAAACGATTTAGCTATTAGAGGAGACATAACGCAATGGGACGACCAGAAAAAGCAGCAAAAACTCCTGTTGGACAGCGCTTGCGAGCCGTTCGCGCTGCAATTGGCAACCCTCCACGTGAGATCTTAGCAAGAAAATTTTTACTTAGCAAAAACGCCGTTGCTTTTTACGAGCGCGGCGAGCGTGAACCAAACCTCGCCGTTCTTACAGCTTATCATGAACTTTATGGCGTCAATATAAATTGGGTCTTAACGGGACAAGGAGATATGTTCAGTGCCCTACCCCCCCGATCTACTTTTGACGGCCAACATGTGGTACAGGAGGCAGAAACCTTGGAACGAACCCTACGAAATCCCCTATGGGAAAAGTACTATACCACACCTGAAGTCGCGTTTGCTTACGATAAATTGCAAAATCAATTATCAGTTAATGGTCTACCGATCGGGCTTAGCCCACAAAATATTTTATCTATAGGCGAAACACGCTGCCAAATAATGAACTCCTATACATTAAATGTTTTTGCTAATCTTCTGATACGCGACCTTCAACCCACCACAGCCGTCACAAACATTGCAGCCTAATTCTTATATATATTATATACATCGTAGGGCAAAAACATAAACAGTAAAGCCAACAGAAACTCTACGCGATGCAGGTTACACCTACCTAGCGGCTTGTTCAGAGATAAACTTACTCATACCCTCATCAAGATATTTGATAGATATGCAACTTATAGAGAATTAATCGCAGCACTCAGTCCTTTGAAAGGCACCTGCAAGTCATAAGATTGATCACTCCGCAGCCAATAACGAATACGCACATCTACCTCACTTTTGATAGCTTGGCTTAGAAGAGGCCCCACAGGGGCTTGGGCCAAACAAACATTCCCCTCACATCCCTTATAAGCCAAACGCAGGGGGGCTTTTTGCCCAGGTAAATACAATTCAATTGGTCGTTTTATATCTGCGGTCGACAAAGTGCGCAATAGCACAAAAGGCCGTCCATCCTTAGAGGTTACCAATGACCAACTAAAGATCATTAGATCATGGGCATCAAAAACTACCTGGCTTACGTTACAAATACCCGTATGCTGGCGGCGATTTTCATCGCAAATTAAAGTCCAACTATCGAATTGACTAATAATGCGGCGCACTTCTCCCGCAGAACCAGAAGGCACAGAAAGAGGAGGAGGCGCCACTCGATAAGCGGCATTATCTCCTTGAGCCACGCGCCCCACAACAAAAATAAAACCGATAAAAAAGGTAAAAAATGTTTTTCTAGCAAAATTATATTTCATAAGCTAAAAATATTCCTTGTCCTTAAAAACACAAAAAAACTTTCATAATAATATAAAACGCCAATGGCTCCTTATTCATGCACTATACTTTGAAGCTTAATACAAAGTAAAATACACTATATCACCGAGCAATTTTCTTCCTCAAGCAAATAATAGCTCCATTCTATCAAAACTGCTAACTTCGCCCAACAATAAAGCCCTTTTCCAGAGAATACCACCGATATGCGTATCTCATAACAAAAAACCTAAAATAGATTGATTTTTGGCTCAGAATTTTCTCCGCCATCTTAGTCATATCTAAACACTTTCACACCAACTATTATACTAAAAAATGCCCCCCGGTAAGCTACAGGGGGGCAAAGTGATTTCACGAAATAGGGTTTAATTCATGGTAAAGCTTATACCAGCCCCCACGCCCCAAGTACCGCCAGAAGTAGTTACCGAAAGGTTAGAGCGCACTGCCCCCGTCTCAGACGTATAGCCTAAACCGAAAGCCATAGCAGTTTGACTTTGCCAATAACCACTACCAATTCCCGCACTAAATTTCCCTGGTTTGTCATTATAACGTAGGTTTGCAACAGCTAAACCAATAGCAGCTGCTTGGCGAGCTTCATCCCTTACTCCATTAATGACAGATTGCAGACCGCTAACCTTATCATCCGTATAACGATTCGCAAGCTCAACTGCCACATCACTGCCACTGGATTTGGAAAACTTTTTATCAATATACTCTTCCAAATCTTTTTTAACTTTCCATAATTGGCCACCGTTAACAGCTTGATGAGAGCCTAATTCAATCTCACCGTCTCCCACATTATCAATTACTACAGGTTGACCAGGATCTGCGTCTGTAGCACCCTTGCCATTCAAGGTAACTTTACGGGCTCCATCACCTTCTACACTATATTTAACCGCGCTCTTGTCTACCGCATCAATCTTTGTGTTAAGCGCATCTTCAATTTTAGATACTTGTCCGCCGTTAATAGCATCTTTAGAGTTAGGATCAATGTCTCCATCGTCGACATTTACTATTTTAGCATTTTTTCCATTATGGCTAGCATCATAAGCATCCTTATTCCAAGCGATACTATCATTTTCACCACCACCAGAAGGAGTTTTTCCCTCAAGGGCAGTAACACGAGTATCCATAGTATCTAATTGACCCTTCATATAGTTAAGATTATCATTCATAGCATCGAAAACACCATCAAGCTTGTTATGTTCAACGTTCTTCCGATTATTTCTAAAATCATCCGTATAATATGTTGGGCCTTTCCATATACCATTGTAAAAACTAGCGCCGCCACCAAAAAGCTCTGCCAATGCATTATTCATTGCAAAAATCTGACCACCATTAATAGCATCGTGAGAGCCCAAGCTAACCGAACCATCTGCAAGGTCAACCAGCTTGCTCATCGTTGAAAGACTTCCAACAACGTGCATGGCTGAAAAGGCCCCGCTACCCTTATCCCAATTAATAGTATCACCGGTTTTAACACCATCTTCTATTAATTGGTCAATACGTCCATCAAGACCCTTAATGTGCTTGTTGAAATCTTGGTTCAAGCCTAAGAATGCGTCCCCAACATTTGTAAAGCTTTTGGTAATTAACTCGTTTTTATCACCCAAAAATGAAAGCTTATAGTTGACCCTCAGCCCTAAACCATCATAGCTCACATCGCCCCCCAATGCCTGGGCGATTGAAGTACCCACTGCAAAAAGCTGACCACCATTAATAGCATCGTGAGAGTGCAAGCTAACCGAACCATCAGCAAGGTCAACCAGCTTGCTCATCGTTGAAAGACTTCCAACAACGTGCATGGCTGAAAAGGCCCTGCTACCCTTATCCCAATTAATAGTATCACCGGTTTTAACACCATCTTCTATTAATTGGTTAATACGTCCATCAATTACATTAATACGTCCATCAAGACCCTTAATGTGCTTGTTGAAATCTTGGTTCAAGCCTAGGAATGCGTCCCCAACATTTGTAAAGCTTTTGGTAATTAACTCGTTTTTATCACCCAAAAATGAAAGCTTATAGTTGACCCTCAGCCCTAAACCATCATAGCTCGCATCGCCCCCCAATGCCTGGGCGATTGAAGTACCCACTGCAAAAAGCTGACCACCATTAATAGCATCGTGAGAGCGCAAGCTAACCGAACCATCTGCAAGGTCAACCAGCTTGCTCATCGTTGAAAGACTTCCAACACCATGCATGGCGGAAAAGGCCCCGCTACCCTTATCCCAATTAATAGTATCACCGGTTTTAACACCATCTTCTATTAATTGGTTAATACGTCCATCAAGACCCTTAATGTGCTTGTTGAAATCTTGGTTCAAGCCTAGGAATGCGTCCCCAACATTTGTAAAGCTTTTGGTAATTAACTCGTTTTTATCACCCAAAAATGAAAGCTTATAGTTGACCCTCAGCCCTAAACCATCATAGCTCGCATCGCCCCCCAATGCCTGGGCGATTGAAGTACCCACTGCAAAAAGCTGACCACCATTAATAGCATCGTGAGAGCGCAAGCTAACCGAACCATCTGCAAGGTCAACCAGCTTGCTCATCGTTGAAAGACTTCCAACACCATGCATGGCTGAAAAGGCCCCGCTACCCTTATCCCAATTAATAGTATCACCGGTTTTAACACCATCTTCTATTAATTGGTCAATACGTCCATCAAGACCCTTAATGTGCTTGTTGAAATCTTGGTTCAAGCCTAGGAATGCGTCCCCAACATTTGTAAAGCTTTTGGTAATTAACTCGTTTTTATCACCCAAAAATGAAAGCTTATAGTTGACCCTCAGCCCTAAACCATCATAGCTCGCATCGCCCCCCAATGCCTGGGCGATTGAAGTACCCACTGCAAAAAGCTGACCACCATTAATAGCATCGTGAGAGCGCAAGCTAACCGAACCATCTGCAAGGTCAACCAGCTTGCTCATCGTTGAAAGACTTCCAACACCATGCATGGCTGAAAAGGCCCCGCTACCCTTATCCCAATTAATAGTATCACCGGTTTTAACACCATCTTCTATTAATTGGTCAATACGTCCATCAAGACCCTTAATGTGCTTGTTGAAATCTTGGTTCAAGCCTAGGAATGCGTCCCCAACATTTGTAAAGCTTTTGGTAATTAACTCGTTTTTATCACCCAAAAATGAAAGCTTATAGTTGACCCTCAGCCCTAAACCATCATAGCTCGCATCGCCCCCCAATGCCTGGGCGATTGAAGTACCCACTGCAAAAAGCTGACCACCATTAATAGCATCGTGAGAGCCCAAGCTAACCGAACCATCTGCAAGGTCAACCAGCTTGCTCATCGTTGAAAGACTTCCAACAACGTGCATAGCTGAAAAGGCCCCGCTACCCTTATCCCAATTAATAGCATCACCAGTTTTAACGCCATCTTCTATTAATTTGTCAATGCGTCCATCAATGCCGTTAAACTTATTAACGCTATAGTTACGTAATGCTTTTAATTGTGCAACATTCACAGCATCATTTTCTTCGCTTCCAGCGGCAACACCCGTAATTTGCCTAGTGCCTTCTGCACCATCACCGACCGACAACACGCCGCGTCCACTAACCCATTGGCTGCCAACCCCAACGCTTTCACCATCTAAAAAGGGATCATAACCCTTCACGCCTTTCTCCCGATTCGCTAAAGAACCATCTCCAATTGCTACGCCTCCATAAACAGTTGCTGCAGCACGTGATCCAATTGCGATACTATCGTTCTCGCTAGCAAAAGCGCTAACCCCAAAAGCAATCGACCGGTTGCCCAATGCTCTTGTTTTTTTTGTTTTATCATCTTTTAGACCTGCATCGTTGCCGCCAATCGCAATAGCCCCTTTCCCTTTTGCTAAAGAACTATGGCCAACCGCCACAGAGTTCAGGCCTAAAGCATTAGCAAGCGGCCCAAAAGCAACGGATGAGCTTCCTTCAGCATCAGAGCCAATTCCAAGAGCGAGTGATCCGATCCCAGCAGCTTTAGCAGAAACGCCAAAAGCTTAAGCCCCTGCGGCAAGAGCAACCGCTCCTGCTCCGAAAGCAACAGAATAGTTACCAGTCGCTCTAGCGCCACACCCTGTAACAAAAGAGTAAACGCCCCAAGCCTTTGGCATAAGATTTAGTTCTCCACCGCTGCCAGCATTATCAACCTGTGGCCCCATATATCCAAGGTATTTGTCCGTTGTCCGCCCCTGCGTAAACCAATCAACTTGTCTTTGAGCAGTATTATTACCATAAGGGTGATATCCATTAAAATCTTGATTCACAAGGAATCGCCTATATTGCTCTTCTGGTGTTATAGAATCAGTGAAGTCATTGCGCCCCACGACGTGATCAGAACCACAAAAATCATCATCACCCGATAGAACAACACTACCATGGCTGCCAAATATATACGCCTCATTTATACCGGGGGTAGATAGATTAAGACCCCCCGTCATAGCTGTATTAGCTGCTTGCGCAACATTAAAAGGCACAAAAAACGCTGACAATGCCACCGTTAACGCAAGGGCAGAAGGCATTAAGGCTTGCCTCTGACGGACAGTCATCCCTTCCACCGTATGCTGAGAAAAAAACTTGGAGGAAGATATCATCCCACGAGCCGATAGATCTTTACTTTTCATCATAATAATCCGTATCTAAAGGGCACTAAATAACTCGTGCCGTATCACCACATATAGCAAATAAAAACTATTTCACTAATAAATCACAATTTATGTGAATTTATCTCATAACTATACATAAAATAAATATGAATTAGCAATAAAAAAATAAATATATATAAAAATCATTATCTTATATTAAATATATACTAATTATTATAAGTAGTTAAATTTATATAAAATATATTATATTCATAATATATAAAATTTTATTAAAAATATAATTTAGAACAAATATACAAATTAATAGTGCATTAATTATAATATTTTATATAAATTACAACTTTAAATTGAATTAATAGAGTAGAATAGAATAGGTATATATCTTTAATATTGGTATTTTTTATTTAAAAAACTCTTATAATTGATTAAATCATAATATATAAATAAGAATCAATTATATATTATTAATAATTATATTATTAATTTATTTAATAATATATAAATAAGAATCAAAAAATTCTTCATTCAATCAAAAGGCATGAACTATAAATATATGTTTTTATCAATGGCCATCTATAAGCAAAAAAAATCTAGGGCTCATTTTTACAATAAGCCCTAGATTTATCTATAGTTCGACTAAAAACCCTATACGCACCTTCTGATATGCCAAATCATACTCAGCCTCAGGGCGTTTTTTAAGCAAAGATCATTAACGTGATACCAGTTAATTCAGAGTAAAGCTTATACCAGCACCCACTCCCCAGGCACCGCCAGAGGTAGTCACAGAAAGGTTGGAACGGATCTTTCCCGTCTCAGATGTATAGCCAGCACCAAAGGCCATAGCGGTTTGACTTTGCCAATAACCACTACCAACGCCTACACTAAATCTTCCTGGTGTATCATTATAGCGTAGGTTAGCAACAGCTAAGCCAATAGCAGCCGCTTGTCGAGCCTCATTTCTTACTTCATCAACCTTATAAGTCATTTCTGCAAACTTCGTATCAGTATATTCGTTAGCACGCTCTACTGCGCGATCAGAACTTCCACCTCCCATATGATCAAGCTGCTGATCAATATATTCCTTTACATGCTCATCAAAATATTTTTCAACATAGTCATATAATTGGCCGCCGTTAACTGCTTGATGAGAACCAGATTTAATTTCGCCATCGCCCACATTATCAAGCACCACTGGATCGCCGGGGTCTTTTCCAGCTAGGGTAATTTTATTCGTCTTTTCACCCTTATCATCTTTATCGTAAGTCACTGCCCCACCGTTAGCTAAACCGCCTATCTCATTCTCCAGATTGTCAACCCGTTTATTGGTATGATCAATTCGGTCATTGACTTGCTTATTGAGATCCCACACCTGGCCGCCATTCACCGCGTCATGCGAACCTTTCTCAATGCTACCATCAGCAAGGTGACTAATCTTACCATCCTCCCCGTCGTGACGAGCATCATAAGAGCCTTCCTCCTCATTCCATTTCAAAGCCCCGTTTTGTGCATTATCAATCTTACTATTGATATCGTCTACATCCTGTTTAAGTTGATCAACTCGGCTGTTAACATGGTTTATACTATCATCCATATCATTAAAGACACCTCCCACACTATGATGCTGATTATGAGTGACCTTTCCATCCTCTCCAACATAATTAACGCCATAATTAGGTGCTGACCATGTTCCATTATTAAAGGCTGCGCCGCCACCTAAGAATTGCGCCAAATATTGATTAAAATCATAAATCTGGCCGCCTGTCACAGCTTCTGTGGAAGCCTTACTAACATCGCCATCTACAAGATATTTAATCTTACCATTTTTCTTTGTTCCATCCTCGTCCGTATGCTGAGCTAGGAAAGCCTTCTCGCCCTCACTCCAAAACATCCCACTGCTATTAAGGCCATCAACCGCCTTCTGTACATAACCATGAAGATCTTTTAAACGCCCGTCAACATTCTCATTAAGGCCTTTTAGTGCATCGCCTACATTAGCATAAGAACTTTCTTTCGTATCCCACGTCCCTTCATCTAACAAAGACAAAGTATAAGAAGGACCATGCAATGCGCCATTTTCAAACTTAGCCCCCCCCCCAAGCGCTTCAGCAATAGTTTGGCCGATTTCATAAACCTGGCCGCCATTCACTGCATCAAGCGAATTCTCAGCTAAAAGGCCTTTAGCAACATTACCTAAAGATACTGGTCCTTGGGTTTTTGCCCCCCCCAAAGTAACCTTATTGTAATTGAAGTTGCCTGCTTCATCCTTATCATACAATACCGCAGCAGCATGGGTTTTACTAATATCGTCGCTGATCTCAGCAAGACGACCATCCAATTGACCTAGGTTCACAGCCTCATCAGCACGGATTGCAGCCTTAACACCCGATATAACTCTACCCTCTCCCGCATTATTTGCTACACTCACTTCTTCGCCGCCCAGCCCAGCTCCAATCGTTATCACTTTGCTGGCAGGGTTCTGCTGAACAATGGCATCATTCGTTAAACGATCTACATCCGCGACAATCAGATCAACCTTTTTATGAAAGTCATTAAATATATCGTCAATAGCATTAAATGTAGCGCTGACTGTTTCATACATTTCCCCTTGTATTTGGAAGTCGGGCTCAAGGTCATTAATAAGATCAGCACCGCCCCCAAGGATCTCAGAAAGTCGTTCAGTTAGTTTATAAAGCTGACTACCTGTCACAGCATCGCTCGAATCCTCGGCAATGTCGCCATCAGCCAAATATTTTATCTTACTATTTACACGCTGATCCCCAGTCCCATGACGAGCATCATAAACATTCTCTCCATCATTCCAAACAAGACTCCCTTGGGATAGCTGATCACGAACCGCATTAATCTTAGCATCAAATTGATTGCTCACATTCACAACCGTATCACCAAGCCCACTCAAAGCCTTACTAATATCGCTATACGTAGTCTGTGTTGTTGTGCCATCACTACCAATCAAAGAAACTGTATAGGTAGGACCTTTAAACACGCCGTTTTCAAAACTAGCGCCGCCTCCTAAAGCACCCGCCAAAGCACTACCCAAATCAAAAATTTGCCCGCCATTCACTGCATCGCTCGAATCCTCGGCAATAACACCATCAGCCAAATATTTTATCTTACTATTTACACGCTGATCCCCAGTCCCATGACGAGCATCATAAACATTCTCTCCATCATTCCAAACAAGACTCCCTTGGGATAGCTGATCACGAACCGCATTAATCTTAGCATCAAATTGATTGCTCACATTCACAACCGTATCACCAAGCCCACTCAAAGCCTTACTAATATCGCTATACGTAGTCTGTGTTGTTGTGCCATCACTACCAATCAAAGAAACTGTATAGGTAGGACCTTTAAACACGCCGTTTTCAAAACTAGCGCCGCCTCCTAAAGCACCCGCCAAAGCACTACCCAAATCAAAAATTTGCCCGCCATTCACTGCATCACTTGAACCAGCAGCAATAACACCATCAGCCAAATATTTTATCTTACTATTTACACGCTGATCCCCAGTCCCATGACGAGCATCATAAACATTCTCTCCATCATTCCAAACAAGACTCCCTTGGGATAGCTGATCACGAACCGCATTAATCTTAGCATCAAATTGATTGCTCACATTCACAACCGTATCACCAAGCCCACTCAAAGCCTTACTAATATCGCTATACGTAGTCTGTGTTGTTGTGCCATCACTACCAATCAAAGAAACTGTATAGGTAGGACCTTTAAACACGCCGTTTTCAAAACTAGCGCCGCCTCCTAAAGCACCCGCCAAAGCACTACCCAAATCAAAAATTTGCCCGCCATTCACTGCATCACTTGAACCAGCAGCAATAACGCCTGCAAGCACATCAATAACCTTTTTATTACCAGCATCAATACCAGTCAATAAGATCCGCGGACCGCCTGCAAGGGTTAGACCGTCATTATTTAATGTCGCTGCACCGGTTTTTACACTAATAACCACCAAATCTTGTGCAAGATCAAAACTTATATCGTTACTACCTACCGCTTTCCTCACCAAAAGATTAGAGCTTCCTGCCTTGAAATCTAGCGTATTACCCACCCCTACCTTACTTTGGTTTTCACCATTTACTGTTACAGTCCAACCTTGATCCACAAACCGACGTAATGCTTTTAATTGCGCCACATTTACCGCATCACCATCTTCACTACCGGCAGCAACGCCCGTAATCTGCCGACTTATATTTTTTCCATCACCCACACTAAGGGCGCCGCGACTTCCACGCCAAACAGAGTCGCCCTCGGTCGAAACTCCACCTGTGAAAGAATCATAGCCTGATGCCCCCGCAGAACGATTAGATACAGAATTTGCCCCAAGAGCGATACCACCAACGACCGAAGCAACAGATTGAGCTCCCAAAGCTAGAGTTTCTTCAGCCGTAGCTGAGGCATGTGCCCCGACCGCCGTTGACGCTTGCCCTGTAGCTTCAGATAGCAAACCCAATGCAGTACTCACTTTACCACCAGCGAGCGCTCCGTGCCCCAAAGCAACCGCACCGCCCTCTTTCGCGGTTGCATCAGAACCAAAAGCAATAGAGTTATTACCAGCGGCATAGGCGCCGCATCCGAAAGCAAAAGAAAATGTGCCCGTAGCACGTGGTTGAGCGTTATCAAATCCTCCTGTAAGCTGTCCTTGGTGGCCAACTTGATTTGTAGTTTCGCCGTGGGTTTTTTCTCCTGCCTTAGTCGTTTCCTTCGCAATGCCGTCCACTTGAGAGTCTGAGCTACCGTAAGGGTGAAAGCCCTTAATATCCGGGTTATTTAAAAATCTTTCATATTCGTCTTCAGCACTTATTTGCTGATTTTTGAATCGCGGATCATTCCCATAAAAACCCCGTCCTTCAACGTTATCAACGCCACAATTAACTGCGTCACCAGAAATGCTAACACCACCAAAACTTGCATTACTATCTGCACCACTCTTCATACCATCTGCTGATCTATTTTGCCCCCCAGCCCAAGAAAAATTGCCTGCCGACACAAAAGCGGTGCTACTCAATAAAAAAGCACCAATAGAAACAAGCGACACCGCGCACGAAAAGAAACGTCGCCCAGTCGATGGAGACTTAGCATAATTAACTTTAAAAGGCATGAACTGTGGATCTAAATTTTTCATAAGATACAACCTCTGCTAAGAGCCAACCCCCCCGGCCCCTAGTCATAAGGCTCGGGTCAATTCCTACACGGCAACCCTCTCCGCATAGCATTCAATAAAGATACAAAACCTATATTCTGCCTTTATTATTTTAATATATCGCAAGAACCAATATATATTGCGTATATACTATAAAATATAACATTCATATTTCAAATGATGCCGATGCAGAAGCAGACTATAGTCTTTATCCATTCATAAAATGAAATAGAGCGCATCCTAAAAAGGACAACCATGCTTGAAAATTTTATGCATTATTTTTTATTATATGTTTCTGCGCTTTTTGCTGTTATGCTATAGTGCTGTTTTGCTAAAAGCTTTACCTTTACGATATTGATCTACCACAAAAAATTTCCCTTGCACTCGCTTGATTTCTCGCTATATTGCAATCTTGTTGGAGAGGTGGCCGAGTGGTTGAAGGCGCACGCCTGGAACGCGTGTATGCGGGAAACCGTATCGAGGGTTCGAATCCCTCTCTCTCCGCCATTTTCTAATAAAATAAAAGACTTAATACAAGGTGCAGGATTTTTTTCCTTATTGATTTTATTTATCTTTTTCAGCACTATCCCGTACCTTTCTGAAACTTTTTAATGACCTCTAGAGCGAGTCGCTTTCTATCCGCTGTCTTTGTATAGAGAGATGCCATTTTATCCTCCTTCCATCCAAAAAGTGCTTTCAATGCTAAAAGCTCTGGCAAGATAGGAAAAAATACATCCGTTTAAAATTGGCTCTTTTCTGTCTTTAAGTGGATAACATCATCTTCGATATCTTTCCAACCAATCCGTACCGCGTCACCGCGTCGAAGACCAGTGTATAGCAATACATCAATCCACACGCGCTCGCGGGTACCTAGTGGCCACCGCTGGTAATATTTGTCGATATCATCTTCTTGCCACGGGCTAAAACCTGCTGAATTAAGTGCTTTGGGCGCCTTAATAATTGAGTGGCTTGAAGACGATTTTTCTGCCAGAAAATCCCGACTTTGGCGGCGTCACTTTATTGGGGCTAAAAATACGTATGGGCGATAATTGCTTAAGCCGTTCTTCACGACTTTTCAATTGCATTGTAACCCGTAAATTATCTCTTCTCGCAGAAGAAACCTAGTCCATGCGCCAGCCCAACCCCTCTATAGCTTGGCTTTCGCCGATATCGCGCGTAGTGCCTATAGCGGAAGCCTAGAGAACACGCGGTTTTATTTAACGCAATTGACGGCATTAGACGCGGCTTGCGTCGAGCTCGGCGATTATTTTGAGGCCGTGTTTAACTAGACCCTAGCGGTGTGAGCAGCTTTAAGCTGCACAGCGCACTGTGGACGGGACGTATGCTTTATACAAAGCAGCGTGATCCGCTTTGTGTGCCATGCGCCATTGAATATCCCAACCGTTCTGTTTTGCCCGGGGCAATATTGTCAAAAATAGCCTCAAAATTCAATATCTATATGAAAGGTGGCGGGGAGACTGTAGGCTTGCTGGACAGCGCAAATGCAAGCGACGTACATGGGAGAACAGAAACAGGCGGACACCAAGGGAGCCCAGAGGAAGTAGGGGAAGCAAAGAATGCTACCCCTGATGGTCGAGGATCAAAATAACCCGCCGCGCGGGTCCGTTTGTTTGGTTGCACGTAAAAGACCCAAGCCCAGCGTAAAGCCTACTATATAGCGGAAACTAATCGCTATCACCGGTGATTAATAAGCTTTGAGACCGAGCTTGAGGAGCTATTCCTACTATTGACGCTTTCGGAGCCGCTTGCCTGGGAAGAAAAACAGGGGGGCATTTATGGACACCGATCCTACAAAGTGATTCTTTATCTAACCTATTTCATGCACAAGCGAGCGTCTCAGTAAATACGCTTGAAGATGCAATAAAGCGCATCAATGTCTCAGCCTCCGCACCCGACCTTATGACGGTTGCCTATTTGAAGAAGGCCTACCCAGAACGCACCCCCGACATGCGTTGGAGCGAGCGCGAGCTTTGGGCAAAAGTTGGCAAAAGTCAATTAATCGACAGACTTATTCACCACCTACAAAAGGACCCTTCTATACAAAAAGGAAATTAAGATGTGTTTTTTTGGTAAATCAGCCGAGGGTAGCCAAGATGGTTCCCAAACTTTTACAACGCCCGAACAATCGGTAGAAGCGCACGGTGTGAATAATATTGCCACTAAGTTTCTCATGGCGTTATTTCCTCCTTCGGCGCCTCCAAGCCATGAACATCATCATAAATAGAAGTTCGAATACAAGCCGATGAAATGACGTTTGGGAGAATGCTGAAATCTCCATATTTTCTAGCGGTTATTTTTGATAGCAATAAAATAGCAGATTTTGAGGCGCTGTAGTCTTTAAATATATATTTGGAATGAGGCCTTCTTCCAATCCAGCATGGATAATACTAACAATACTTCTAAAAACCATGTATATCATAAAAGAATAATACATAAAATAAATTTATTATAATAGAATTAATAAAGTTTTATATATATATTTAAAAACTTTTTTCTCATATGAAAGACAGGCAATTTATTATATAATAATATCTATCTTTCTATATTATTTTTTAACGATATAAAAAATTAATACCTAATCTTTCTTAGAAAGATCTACCTTAACGCATGTGTTCCTATATCATAGTCCTTATCCGTAGCACCGTATGATATATCCGTGCATATTAGCCCGCATCCATGCGATTTTAGTTTTAATGCAGTACTTAACCTATGCCTGACGCAGACCCAGTAACAATTGCTATTGTTCTTTATTAAATCTCCCATAACATACCTCAATAGATTTTTATTTAATAAAATTTAAGCATTTTTTTTATTTATAGCGCGCATTGATTTAGATTTTATTTGCAAGAAAAGCGCTGTCAAAGCTAGTATGGAAATACCCGCACTGATCCAAGGCAATATAGAAAGGCCGCCATAGCGAGCGCTAGCCCCTCCAAGAACGGAGCCAGCAGCAACCCCTGTATTAAATGCAGCTATATTCATTCCTGATGCGATATCGATAGCGTCAGGCACGTAGCGCTGAGCCAACATTAGCATCCTTGATTGGAGCGGAGGGATAGCTCCGTATGTTGCAAAGCCCAAAATGCCTATGACAAGGCCCATAGCTACTGGACTTGATAAGAAAAACGCGCTCAATAGCAGGGTGAGACTAACCCCCGACACCATTAATACAGATATTTGATCCATCCCGCGCTGGTCAATAAGCCGACCTGCGGCTATGTTTCCAACGGCCGCACCTACACCATAGCAAAGCAATAAACCACTTGCCATAGCAACTGATAGGTTCGTAATGTTGATTAATATAGGGGATATAAACGTATAAAGAGCAAAGGATCCGGCAAAGGATAACATGGGAACTATAGCCCCTACTAGCAACCACGGATTAAACAATATAAAAAGTTTATTTAATCGGCGGCTACCATCGTCAATTTTTGGTTTATCATTAGACGGCATCCTGAAGACGGCATCCTGAAGTAAATGCCCAAGGTGCCGAGGATACTACAAAAAGCGATCACCAGAAAAACCAATTGCCAGCGTAGAATGGTACCAATCCAGGTTCCTAAAGGGACACCCAAAGACATTGCGATAGTGATTCCACCAAAGACTAAAGCCATGGCAGAACCCGCTTTAGATGGGTGAACTAAACGCGTAGCGACACTAGCGGCCACAGCTAAAAATACGCCATGCGCCAAACCAGAAATGAGTCGAGCTACGAGAAGCAATCCTAAACTCCCTGAAAAAGCTGCAAGGAGACTACTTAAAGTAAACATAAGCATCGCTGTTAAAATAAGTCTCCTCCGTGTCCATCGCCAAGCTAAAGCAGTTAGAATAGGCGCGCCTATCACGGCTCCAAGATCATAAGTAGTCACAGCAAAACCTATATTTGCTACATCTGTATGAAGGTCTGTGGCCATAACTGAAGTTAAACCTATGGTAATGAATTCTGTAAATCCAATAGCAAAGGCGCATAGAGAAAAAATATAAATAATAAATGGCATACAGTTCTCCAACTTTTCTCAAAAAACACTTGCTGATCAATCGCTTTATGACTAGATTTTCCTAGATTGCTTCCATATTTAGACAAAGCCGCTCATAAAATTAAGCAGATTATTCTTAAAATCATATCTTTATAGGACAAAATATATGTTTGTCTCTAAAAGGATTAGATTCAATCCGAAGTCAAAATTTTTCCTGTGAACATATAAGGCATAAAATTTCTTCTTTCTTGATAAGAAATGCATAGAAAATCGCGCAAAATGTAACAGCCTTTACCAAAGAGCCTTAAACAAAGTCTTTTATCTCTGGTAAATAACGCGTCACATCCTCAAAGGTGATGCTCCCATCAGTCTCATAAACTGCATAAAGATGCTCTTTACCCTCAATCTTACGATACGATAAACATGAATATCCCGCACCCAAAGGATTGCCCGCCTTAGGGTAGAGATCAGCAATCTGCTTTACCGTCCCAGCATAAAGATTATGAGCATAAAGGGTAATATCGCTACGGGTGGAGTCATTATTTTTATTTTGTGGTGATATATGAGCAACCGTAAATTTATCCCCCACAGGAATACGAATGGTTGATCCCTGCACCCCCGAAGCCCGATTGTTAACTTTAGAATCCATAGGCAGAAAAAGGCTCCACGTCTTGCCAAAATCAGTGGTTTGATAAGATCTTCGCCAGCCCACGTTACGAATGTTATTAATCAAACGCCCCTCAAAAGAAATAATATTATTTTCCATGCCATGTCCAGGACAGTAACCGCTTGGTAAATTCCAAATCTCGCCATCCTTAGACCAAATAAAAGATACGCTAGCTTTCTCTGCTTCCCCTTCTTTGCGGATCAATTGCACTGGGAAAATTAAGTGCCCATCCTCGTCTTGAATGCCACTTCCTACACCGCCGAGCAAAGCAGAAATCGTACCGTTAGCAGCCACAATCTCACGTATATTATGGGGTACAGGGTTAAAGGTTACCCCATCATCAACGGATTTATATAAAACCGGCGCCCAATCAGGCTCAGGAGCGTTTTTATTATATAAAGCCCCAGTTTTTTTCACTATTGTTCCACTTTCCTACCAATAAGAATATCGTTTCGACCCCTGTAACATCTGCCACCAAACAAGTAGTATCCATAACACGCGCATATTTTCTATTTTTACGATCATTATGGATCGCTATTTTTTTCTGCCATGTTTTGCCTTGATCAGTGCTTCGCGCAACCGCGGTATCAATAAAAGATTGATCAAAAGCAGAATGGTGCCGTGCATCAGAAAAAACTAAAATTGTCCCCTTTGAGGTAATGCAAATAGATGGGATACGAAAATATTTTGTCGTGCCGCCAAACCCATTCCCCATAAGAACGCTACCATCTGGTTCTTGAAATTGATCAACATTAGCTTCAAACACAAAGCCTTTGTTTCCCGACGATTGTGCCGGAGACAAAAACAGGGTACCATCCCCCTGCGCATAAGCCAATTGATCGCCCGCTTGGTAAATCAAGGGCGTGCTTGCCGTTAAGCTAATAAACTTCAATAAGTCTCTACGCGTAAAACGCTTCCCATGCATAATCCCCTCCTATATTTGCATTAAAGCATTATATCAATTCAAAAAATATTGATTATAATACATTGCATATCTAAAAAATAGAATGCAAATGGAAAATTATAAAGAGAAATTTTCTAAAAATTAAAAAAATATTAGATAAAATCTATACAAATAATCCAAATGAATCAGATCTTCATCAAAAGACAAGCCCGTTATTTATTTCAGATTAAGAATTATTTGCTTAATAAACCGCCATTTCCAACACACCCTATACGGGGCATAAGCCAATCAATTATCATAAAACGATATTCGCGCTCCACAGATGCTCAAGACATGCGTCCTTCACGCCTCGTCATAAAATTTTGACTCCCTGATCGGGTGCAAAGCTTATAGAGGTACGCCTCTTCTAGAACAGCTTAGAAAAGTGAAAGCTTAAAATTACAGAGAGATACATTGACTACATGAAACTATGTGCTAGGGCTCGTTGAATTTTCAATAGCAAATATATTTAAATGCACTTAATAAATAAAATTAATAATTAATTATCTTGCGCATCAAAAGGTAAAAATAATTTCCATATAGGAACACTTAATCCTTTAGATAAAATAACCATTGTATCAAGGCTACTATTAGTCTTACCTTTTTCTATATTACTCAAAAACGCTTGCGTCACCCCTGTTATTCTTTCAACATCTTTTTGTGTAAGGCCAGTTTTTTTGCGCGCGCGGCGCAAGTTTCTACCAAAAATATGGCGCTCTTCCTGAATGTATGAGGCGACCCCATTTCGCTTTATAGCATTGGCTGTAAACGTAGATTTATCCATCTTAATCCCCCAGTCACTCTAATAGTCTAAAAATATACCAAAATATCTAAAAGGTAAATAGGGTCACTATAAATTGAACGGCATATTTTAAAAAAATCATAAATAACTAATTAATAAATATATTATTAATTTAAATTATTTAAATTATCTATTTTATAACATAAAAAAATTTTAATCTAGCGTTGTCTTTATTATGGACAATATAAATATAAAAATACATAATTTAATAAAAAAATATATTTAAAATTTATAAAATAATTAAATTATACTCATTATCCAAAGAGGCTCACCCTCACCTCTAACAGAAAAAACAGGCTCAATTAATGCAACAAATTGGCACTTGGTAATTTTGCCTAAGGCTGATACATTCAGAGCAATGGATAAAGCGCGCGAATAAATAGCTTATGCGCTTGAAGGATAGAATGATGACTCCGTTAAATAAAGGCTTCTCAAAGCCAAGACGGGGAGGAAATGGCAATTGTGGCGAACATAGTGTGCAAAATGTAAAACAAAGGACATCAAACACACAGGCGCAACCGCCACACTTTGTCCAGCCTCCAAATAAGCAAACCAGCCCTACTTGGCAGGCGGATTTTAACACGCCTCCATGTGAAGCAACAAACCAAATAGAAAAAGCATGTGCAAATCCTGACCGGACTCTGCGCGCAAAGCCACGAAAAGCAAAAACAAAACCACTTTACGCAGCGCTAGACCTAGGAACTAATAATTGTCGCCTTTTGATTGCCACACCTACTAGGCCTGGGCACTTCCGAGTTATTGATGGGTTTTCACGTATTGTACGATTAGGTGAAGGACTAACCCATAGTGGGCTCCTACAACAAAATGCTATGAACCGCACCATTGATGCCTTAAAGATCTGTAGCGATAAGCTACATCAAAAGCCCATTCGAAGGCTACGGCTCGTAGCTACCGAAGCCTGTCGTAGCGCAGAAAACGGCCTACAATTCATACAACGTGTTCGTCGCGAAACAGGCCTCACCCTTGAAATTGTTGACCGCAAAACAGAAGCGCAACTAGCGGTTTCTGGTTGTGGAAGCTTAATCGAACATAATGCTAATGCAATTGTGGTTTTCGACATTGGTGGTGGTTCTTCTGAAATCGCCCTCATTGATATCTCAAAAAAGCGATCGCCGCGCTTGGCAGAGCATATCACTGCCTGGACCTCCCTACCAGTAGGCGTTGTCACTTTAACAGAACGGTTTGAAAGTACGCCTATTGACCTTGAGGGTTTTGAAAAAATGAAGGCTCATGTACGGGGACTCCTCGCTAGTTTTAACGATCGCTATAAATTAGGAACTTTAGCCAACGAGCCTCATTTTTATCTTTTAGGTACATCAGGCACCATCACTACCTTAGCTGGCCTTCATCTTGAACTAACCCGCTATGATCGCCGTAAGGTTGATGGAATATGGATGAGTAGTGAAGAAGTGAGTGAAACGACCAACCGCCTCCTGTCATGGGATTTAAACCAGCGCATCGCTAACCCTTGCATTGGTCGAGACCGCGCCGACCTTGTCCTTGCAGGCTGTGCTATTCTGGAAGCGATACGCGAAGTTTGGCCCAGCGAATGGCTACGGGTGGCTGATCGTGGCTTACGCGAAGGTATATTACTTGACCTTATGTCAAGAGATGGCGCTTGGCGGCACCGGCGTAACATAAGTCATAAATACATCCATTCGCCCCCCACCCATTAGAAAAAAGCGCTATCAACTATGCTTTAGGATCTAAAACCATGAAAAAAACCAATAAAATGTTAGTGCGCGCTTCCGTAAAGAAGGCCCTGAGTATAAATGCAGGCGGGCGCGGTGGGGCGGGCACCCATGTACTTCATACACGTGTTAAGAAAAAAGCAGGCACAATCAAAGCCTCATCACGTCGCTGGCTGGAACGTCACCTAAACGACCCTTATGTACATCAATCAAAAATTGATGGGTATCGCTCACGCGCTGCTTATAAATTGCTCGAGATCAATGAACGCTACCATTTGTTGAAAAAAGGGCAAAAAATCATCGATCTAGGCGCAGCACCTGGCGGTTGGTGCCAAGTAGCGGCGCAAATCTCTGGATCAGATGACGAACGCCCCACCGTTGTAGGGATTGACTATCTTCCCACCGACTCTTTAGCAGGCGTTATTATGCTAGAGATGGATTTTCTTGATCCAGCCGCGCCTGAACAGCTGATAAACGCTTTAGGAACTCGGCCAGATATCGTACTTTCTGATATGGCAGCTCCTACCACAGGTCACCGCCAAACCGACCATTTGCGCACCATTTATCTATGCGAAGTAGCCACTGACTTTGCTATTTCTGTTTTAAAACCTGGGGGCCATTTCTTAACCAAAACTTTCCAAGGCGGTGCTGAAAACAGCGTACTGACACGTTTGAAGCAAAATTTCAAAAGCGTACACCATGTCAAGCCCCCTGCGAGCCGCGCGGAATCTGTAGAGCTTTATCTGCTAGCCCGTCATTTTAAGGGATAAAGAGCTAAACCCTACCTACTTCATCATACCTTACAGAAAGATAGTGAGCCCTTTATGAAATTTCTTGACCAAGCAAAAATCTATATACGTTCAGGCGATGGCGGCGCGGGTGCAGTATCATTTCGCCGCGAAAAATTTCTAGAATTTGGTGGCCCCGATGGTGGCGATGGCGGTCGTGGTGGAGATGTATGGATAGAAGTTGTTAATGGACTTAATACACTTATTGATTATCGCTATAAACAACATTTTCATGCTAAAACAGGTATGCACGGTATGGGACGCAATCGTACTGGCGGCAAGGGTACTGATGCTACCCTTTTGGTACCAGTCGGCACACAAGTCTACGAAGAAGATAACCAAACCTTAATCTGCGACCTTACAAAAGTAGGGCAAAGATTTCGCTTGGCTAAAGGAGGGAATGGTGGCTTTGGTAATTTACACTTTACCACCTCTACCAACCGCGCCCCACGCCGCGCCAACCCCGGTCTTGAAGGTGAAAGCAGAGCTATTTGGCTTCGCCTTAAATTAATTGCTGATGCTGGCCTCGTGGGCTTACCTAATGCCGGTAAATCTACATTTCTTGCTGCCGTAACTGCCGCGAAACCAAAAATTGCCCACTATCCATTCACCACGCTCCACCCTAATTTGGGGGTAGCGCATATTGATGGCAAAGAATTTGTTCTGGCTGACATTCCTGGCCTTATTGAAGGCGCTCATAAAGGGGTAGGTATTGGTGATCGCTTTTTAGGGCATGTTGAACGTTGCCAAGTTTTACTCCATTTGATTTCTGCTCAAGAAGTAGACGTCGCGGCGGCTTATCGCATTATCCGCACAGAGCTTAGCGCCTATGGACATGGGCTTTGCGAAAAGCCAGAAATCATTGCGCTTAGCCAAATCGATACACTGGATGAAAAAAGCCGCCAAGAGAAAAAACGCGCCCTCGAACAGGCCACCGGCCGCCCTGTCCTTCTTTTATCCGCAATAAGCCATGAAGGGCTCAAAGTAGCGCTACGCGCCCTTTTCAAAGTAGTGGAAGAAGCGCGCCAAAAAGAAAACCAAGCCACTACAGCAGAAGTACAGCTGACCGCCTCAAACACCTCATCACAAAAAGAACAAGCATATCATGAACCAAACTCAGCATGATCTATATGCCTATCGGCGAATTGTTATAAAAATCGGCTCAGCCCTTTTGGTGCATCCTCAAAACGGCTTAAAGCAAACTTGGCTAAAAAGCTTAATAGAAGATATTGCCGCCCTTCTTCATAAGGGAGTCGAGATTTTGCTCGTCTCCTCTGGAGCCATTGCTCTGGGGCGCACCATCCAAGGATTACCCAAAGGGCCTTTAAAGCTTGAACAAAGCCAAGCTTGTGCGGCCTTAGGACAAATTGCTCTTGCTAAAGCCTATAATGATGCGCTTTTGCCATTGAGTCGCCCTGTGGGCCAAATTTTACTCACCCTTGCCGATACAGAAGAGCGCCGCCGCTATCTTAACGCCCGCGCTACTATAAATACCCTGATCAACTTTGGAGCCATTCCTGTGATCAATGAAAATGACACAGTAGCTACCAGCGAAATACGCTATGGCGATAATGACCGGTTAGCAGCACGAGTAGCTACTATGGTGGAAGCTGACCTCCTCATTTTACTTTCTGACATTGATGGCCTCTATAGCGCTGCACCCCACCTTGATAAAAATGCCCGCTTTATCCCCTATATTGAATCCATTACTGCCGATATTGAACAAATGGCGGGAGGGAGCGCTTCTGAGTTCGCGCGCGGGGGTATGAAAACCAAATTAGATGCAGGCAAAATCGTCACTGCAGCCGGAGTTGCAATGATTATCACTTCCGGACAAAGAGAGCACCCATTACGCGCCCTGATGCAAGGGGAAAGGGCAAGTTTTTTTGCCCCCGCTCGCCAAGCAGGCAGCGCTTGGAAAACGTGGATTTCTGGAAATCTCGCCCCAGCTGGACGCCTTGTTATCGACTCCGGTGCGCTGAAGGCTCTACGGCTAGGAAAATCGCTTTTAGCGGTAGGCGTAGTGGCTGTGGAAGGCCAATTCAAACGCGGAGATACGGTGGCCATTATCGCCCCTAATGGACAAGAAATCGGCCGCGGGCTTAGCAATTATCACCATGAAGATGCCAAAAAAATTATAGGCTGTAAAAGTGCTGAGATCGCACCCATCTTAGGCTATCCACCGCGCGCTGCTATGATACACCGCAACGATATGGCTCTGATCTAACTTTTTATCCTCAGGATAAAGCAAATCGCAACGCTTTCGTTAAATATCTATCCCTCATCCCTTTTGTGGCGCATGCAAAACGCCTGTAACAAAGGTAGCAAAGGTAGGTCGGCAGGCGGCATAGGATAAGTTTCAAGGGCATCCCATGCCACCCATTGAATGGCCTGCCCCTCAAGACCATGCAAAGCGCCTTCATAGCGGTGACATACATAAAGCGGCATAAGAAGGTGAAAATTACTATAAGCGTGGCTTGTAAAACTAAGTGGAATAAGATCGGAAGCTGCAACCTCAATCCCTAATTCTTCTACTAATTCACGAACAAGCGCCATTTCAGGTGTCTCTCCCGCTTCTACTTTACCGCCTGGAAACTCCCATAAACCAGCCAGACTTTTTCCCTCCGGCCTCTGGTTTAAAAGCACCCGTCCTTGTGTATCTAACAAGGCACAGGCCACAACCAATAATAAAGGTTTCTCCGCCACCATTCTACTACTCACCGCAAGCCAAAAGGCTTATTCCCCGTTCCTATACATGCCACTGACTAACTTCGATAATCACCGTTAATCGCTACATAATCCTTAGTTAAGTCACACGACCACATTTTTGCTCGCCCCAAACCCAAGCCCATATCGACACGAATCATAATATGATCCTGCTTCATATAGGATGAAACCAAATCTTCATGATAGGCTGGATCGCGTAGCCCTTGAAATGCCAAACGATACGGGCCAAACCAAATGGAAAGCCGGTCACGATCAGCCGCGACGCCAGCTTTGCCTACTGCCATAACCACTCGCCCCCAATTAGCATCTTCACCGGCAATTGCAGTTTTAACAAGCGGCGAATTAGCAATAGAACGGGCAACAATTTTCGCATCTTCATCGTTTTTAGCGCCTTCCACTGCGATCTCAATCAAATGACGCGCGCCCTCGCCATCACACACAACTTGTAGCGCTAAATCATGTAGTAAAGCACGTAACTCTTCACAAAAAGACTGATAAAGTGGATCGTCAGCTGCCTTAATAGGCGCGCCAGCTCCCGTTGCAAAAAGCAGAATCGTATCCGAGGTTGACGTATCACTATCCACAGTAATCGCATTAAAGGTAGAGCCTACAGCTATCCCTAGCGCATCTTGCAAAAGCGCGGGAGTCATCGCCACATCGGTAAAAACAAAAGCCAATGTAGTCGCCATATCAGGAGCAATCATCCCTGCCCCCTTGGCAAGGCCTTGAATGGTATAAGAGACGCCATTGGTTTCCCAAACACGCCGCGCCAATTTAGGAAACGTATCAGTGGTCATCATAGCCTGCGCCATATCCAACCAATACCCCACCTGCGCATTGGCCGACATTTCTGGTAAAAGCCCCGCAATAGGCGCTGGGTCTAAGGGCTCACCAATCACCCCTGTAGAGGCCAAAAAAATCTCTTGCTCTTGGCACGCTAGCGAATCCTTTATAGCCCCTACTAAAGCGGCCGAAGTTTCTTGGCCTGCTTTTCCAGTAAAAGCATTGGCATTTCCCGAATTCACCAATAGGGCTCGGGCCTTGCCATAAGGCAAAGCCGTACGGCACCAATCTACAGGCGCCGATGGACAACGTGAACGGGTAAAAACACCCGCAACCGTAGCGGGCGTATCAAACAGCACAAGCGCCACGTCAAGGCGGTTAGGATATTTTATACAAGCTCTACCAGTAGAAATCCGCACGCCCTGCATAGGTTCTAACTGAGGCGTTATTTTTGGCGCCAAAGGCGATACGGCCTTATTCATGATAAAACCTTTCATTTTTCATTTCAAAACGGCCCCGCCTATTAAAACGCAAAACTATCTACAACGCCACGTTTATGAAATAGGCAGGGCCAACACCCTATATAACAAGCAAACCAATAAAGACTTTAGTCCTGATCTTCATCTTGAAGATGTTCTCCTGGAAGGCTATCATCTTGGGCATCTTGGGCATCAAGAAGCGCTCCCACCTTAGGATCAGGATACGTGATACTTAATTTGGCCCGCAAATCCTTACTGACCTCGCCATAGCGCTCCCGGGCAATCATATTCCGCAACACTTCTTTCACATCAGCAAAAGCAGGCAAAGGCTTTTGGCGTCGATCTTCCACCTTAATCACATGCCAACCAAAAGGACTTTCTACGGGTATCTTTGTATAACCGCCTTTTTTGAGAGCAAAAGCAGCATCTTCAAAAGGCTTGACCATTTGCCCACGGCTAAAATAACCAAGGTCGCCCCCCACAGCAGCAGAACCATCGGTAGAGCTTTTTTTAGCGATGTCTTCAAAATTTTCGCCTTTATCAAGGCGCTTAATAATATCTTCCGCTTCTTTTTTGGTCTTCACCAAAATATGACGTGCATGAACTTCTTCTTCTTTTGGTAAAGCTGCCATTTCTTTATCGTAACGGGCTTTGATATCGGCGTCGCTAATTTTGTCTACAATCATATTTTGAAAATAAATTTGCTGCAAAACATTGTTACGCATGAGCGCCATACGCTTTTCATAAGCAGGCGTTTTATCAAGTCCATCTTGTAAAGCGGCATGTGCTAAAGCCTGCATATCAAGATAAATCTTTAGAACCGTAAGACGGCGTTGCTCAACAGGCAAACGCGCAAGATTTGGATCCATGTCTTGAGCAATTTCATCCAACTGACCAGCTGTTAAAGCTTTGCCATCTACCACGGCCATCACTGCATCGGAATCAGCAGGTTTTGATGCGGCAGTTTGAAGCGCATTAAAATCAGGGGCCGCAGGTTTAGATATTTCTTGACTTGCTATTCCAGCGCTAGCTATCAAGCATAAAGCCGGCACAAAAAGCAACATCTTTAATCTCAATTTCATTATAAAGACTCCTTGAGTTTGATCACTTAACCATATGGTCGCACATTAATAAGGTAAAGATTATACTGCTCTATATCACGTTTCTATGAAAAGACTGTAGAGCTTTTTAAAGTATCTCCTTCCTATCTAGTAAGGCTTCCTTTCCTCATTTAGCTTTGCGCCCCCTTCTTAGGATATTGAAACTATAAAGGGAAACACTTATCTCATTAGGGATTTAAGAAAAGATAATGGCTTTGTCACGGTAAATAAGCAAGGCAATGCATAATTATGCCTGACTGGTTGCATAGACAAAGCATAAAATGCTAAAGCCTAGGGATAATAGCGAAATACCCGATGGTCAAAAATCAAAGAAAGGCCCGAAATGGTCAGCTTAGGCGGTCTTGCGCGTAAATTATTCGGTTCATCCCACGAGCGGCGGGTGAAGTCATTACACCCAAAACTTCTGCAAACAAATGCTTTGGAAGAAGCATTTTCTCAACTGAGTGATGCAGAATTGCAACAAAAAACCACTGCCTTTCGCACCCGCCTCACTCAAGGAGAAAGCTTAGATTCGTTATTACCGGAAGCCTTTGCTACAGTCAGAGAAGCTACCAAGCGAATCTATGACATGCGCCTTTTTGATGTCCAATTGATTGGCGGTATGGTTCTGCATGAGCGCGCTATTGCAGAAATGCGCACCGGTGAGGGAAAAACTTTAACAGCCACTCTACCAGTTTATCTTAACGCACTAGAGGGTAAAGGAGTTCATGTAGTTACGGTCAATGATTACTTAGCTAGTCGCGATGCTGAAACCATGGGTCGGATCTATAGTTTTCTTGGGCTTAGCACCGGCGTCATTGTACATGATATGGATAATGACGCACGCCGTGCAGCCTATGCCTGTGATATTACTTATGCCACAAATAATGAGCTTGGCTTTGATTATCTACGCGACAATATGACCTTTGACCGCCAACAAATGGTACAGCGTGGGCACCATTATGCTATCGTCGATGAAGTAGATTCTATCTTGATCGACGAAGCGCGCACTCCGCTGATTATTTCTGGCCCGCTTGAAGATAGAAGTGATTTTTACACACTTATTGATAATTTTATCCCGCTTTTGACACCTGAAGATTACGAAATTGATGAAAAGCAAAAGACTACCACCTTTACCGAAGAGGGCACAGAAAAAATTGAAAAACTTTTAAACGATGCTGGCCACCTAAAAGGAGAGGGGCTTTATGATATTGAAAACGTAGCTATCGTCCATCATGTTAATAACGCCCTTAAAGCCCACAAGCTTTTTGCACGCGATAAAGACTATATCGTACGTAAAGATGAAATCGTCATCATTGATGAATTCACTGGACGGATGATGCCTGGGCGGCGCTACTCGGAAGGGCTACACCAAGCCCTAGAAGCCAAAGAACATGTTACTATTCAGCCCGAAAACCAAACTTTGGCATCTATCACTTTCCAAAACTATTTTCGCATGTATAAAAAATTAGCAGGGATGACAGGCACCGCCTCCACCGAAGCTGAAGAATTTGCCAATATTTATAATTTAGATGTAATTGAAATACCAACAAATCTTCCCGTTCAGCGTCGCGATGAAGACGATGAAATTTACCGAACCGCTGAGGAAAAATACCGGGCAATTGTCCAAGATATTCGCGCAGCCCAAGAAAAGGGCCAGCCAGTTTTGGTAGGTACAACATCTATTGAAAAATCTGAGCAATTAGCTGATCTTTTACGCCGTGAAGGCATTAAAAACTTTCAGGTTCTCAACGCTCGCTATCACGAACAAGAGGCTTATATTATCGCCCAAGCCGGTGTACCAGGCGCTTTAACAATTGCTACAAATATGGCTGGCCGCGGCACTGATATTCAATTAGGCGGCAATGTAGAAATGCGCATCCGCCAAGAGTTACACGATGTACCTGAAGGATTAGAGCGTGAGCAAAAAATTGCGGCGATCAAAGCTGACGTCGCGCGACTTAAAGAGCAAGCCCTTGCAGCAGGCGGCCTTTATGTCTTAGCCACCGAGCGTCACGAGAGCCGGCGGATAGATAATCAACTACGTGGCCGCTCTGGGCGGCAAGGCGACCCTGGGCGCTCTAAATTCTATCTATCGCTCCAAGATGATCTTATGCGCATTTTTGGCTCTGAACGCATGGATATGATGCTACAAAAATTAGGCTTAAAAGAAAACGAAGCAATCATCCACCCTTGGATCAATAAGGCGCTTGAAAAAGCCCAAAAAAAGGTAGAGGCGCGCAATTTTGAAATCCGCAAAAATCTCTTAAAATATGATGATGTTATGAACAACCAGCGAAAAGTTATCTTCGAGCAGAGGATGGAAGTCATTGATGCTGAAGACCTGCGCGAAATAACTGATGAAATGTTGCTTGAAACCGTGGAGGATCTTGTAGCATACCATATACCCGCCCATAGTTATAAGGAAAAATGGAACACAGCTGGTTTACAGGAAGAAGTGCAATCGCTTTTTAACCTTGATACACCCGTGGATGAATGGTCTCAAGAAGAAGAGGTTGATGAAAAAGAGATCCTTGCCCGCCTCATCACAGCGCTCAAAAATCTAGCTGAAGAAAGGGAAACACGCTATGGATCAGAGATTATGGCTTATTTCCGAAAGGCTATGCTACTTGAAACAATAGACCAACTCTGGCGCGACCACCTCGTCAATCTTGATCATCTACGCTCAGTGGTAGGCTTTCGTGGCTACGGACAACGCGACCCACTCAACGAATATAAAACTGAATCGTTTGAGCTTTTTCAGGCCATGTTGCACAATCTACGCCGTGCGGTTATTTCAAAACTCATGCGGTTTGAGCTTTTACAACAACCTTCCACGCCCTCTCCCCCTAAAATGCATGCCGAGCACCCCAACCCAGAGCCTATTATGGGACGGCAAAGCAATGATACACAACCTAATGCACCCGCGACCCCTCCTTTCGATAACTGGGGCAAAGTAGGGCGCAACACTCCTTGCCCTTGTGGGTCTGGCAAAAAATTCAAACATTGCCACGGTGCGTTCACCCGCCCGTAAAAAAGAAAGAGACGAATCGCTCCACCGCTATTCAAGCGCTTACTATACAAGGGCTCCCTTTTGTAAAGGCTTGGCTCTTGTCAGATGTTGGCTATTTACCGTATAATTACATATGATCGAAAAAACCAATTATGAAAAAATCCTGCGTGATAATGGTCTTAGAATCACCCGGCAACGCCGTTTGATTTTGGACATTTTGGCCAATGCCCATGAGCATCCTAACGCTTTTGAAATTTTTCAAAAAGCTAATGCCGTGGATAATACAATTTCGCTTTCCACTGTTTATCGTACAATGAAAGTTTTAGAAGAAAGCGGTACCATTCATCGCCATGCTTTTAACGGGGGGCCCTCACGCTTTGAGCAAGCAAGTCACCAACATCATGATCATTTAATTGATATTGATAGCGGCGAGATCATTGAATTCCGCTCCGATTTAATTGAAAAATTGCAGCAGGAAATCGCCCATTCCTTGGGATATGATATTGTCTATCACCGATTTGAACTTTACGGAAAAAAGCAGATCTAAAGCCGTAGTAAAAGCTTTAAATGCCTGTGCGCGTAAAATACCCCACCTGCCCTTAACACAAACGGCTATTCGGCCAAACATAGAGGCTTAATCATGGTTGCTTTACCTCATGCCCGTATGGAACAATTGGAAAAACGCTTTTTAATGATCGAAAGCCAAATGGCCACCAATCCTGACGCCGATACTTACGTAAAACTGGCTTCAGAATATGCAGATCTACAGCCCATTGTAGGGCCCATTCGCCGCCTTAACGCTCTCCATAAAGAATTGATTGAACTCGAATCCATGCGGACTGATGCCGCGCTTGACCGCGAGATGCAGGCCCTTGCCGAAGCAGAAATCCCCCCGTTACGTGAAAAAATTACTACCCTAGAAGCAGAGGTTCAAATCTTACTTCTACCCAAAGATGCAGCCGATAATAAAAATGCCATTCTTGAAATTCGTGCTGGAACTGGCGGACTTGAAGCGGCCCTCTTTGCAGGCGATCTTTTTCGCATGTATGAACGCTATGCTAGTGCGCAGGGCTGGCGGCTTGAAGTAATGTCGATGAGCGAGGGTGATGCTGGCGGCTTTAAAGAAATTATCGCTACTATTAGTGGTAAAGGAGTTTTTGCTCATCTCAAATTTGAATCCGGCGTTCATCGCGTGCAAAGAGTACCAGAAACAGAAACCAGCGGCCGCATCCATACATCAGCCGCTACAGTAGCCGTCTTACCCGAAGCTGAAGAAATCGACATTGAAATCCGCAATGAAGACATTCGAATTGACACAATGCGCGCTTCAGGTGCAGGCGGGCAGCACGTAAACACAACCGATTCTGCTGTTCGTATTACCCATATCCCTACTGGCATTATGGTGGTGCAAGCAGAAAAATCTCAACACCAAAACCGCGCCCGTGCCATGCAAATTCTAAGAGCGCGCCTCTTTGATATAGAGCGCCAAAAAGCTAATGAGGCCCGCTCTGCCTCCCGCAAAAATCAAGTGGGGTCCGGAGATCGCTCCGAACGAATCCGCACCTATAATTTCCCGCAGGGGCGAGTAACTGATCACAGAATCAACCTCACTCTCTATAAGCTCGACCGCGTGATTGAAGGTGAATTAAATGAGCTTATCTCGGCTCTTATCGCTGACCAACAATCAGCTTTACTGGCCGAAATGGGAGAAAATGCATGAATTCCCTCTCAACGGAGCCAGGCGCCCTTTCCCTAAGAGCTGCCCACCACTACGCCCGTCGTTTCCTTGAAGAAGCAGGCATGAAAGAGGCGGTTATTGAGGCCAAAATCTTAGTTGAATGGGTCAGCCAAAAACGCCCGATTGATGTCCTTTTGCGCCCTGATGTGCTCCTCCCAAAAGAAGCGCAGCGCAAGCTTGAAAACGCCCTCATGCTTCGCCGTCAAGGCGTGCCTATCTATCGCCTTATCGGAGCGCGCGAATTTTATGGTCATAGGCTCGCTCTCAATAAAGACACATTAGACCCTCGCCCTGATACCGAAATTTTAGTCGATTTAGCGCAAGAGCGATTTTTTCTGCAAAACGAGGCTCCTCTTACTCTACTTGACATAGGGACGGGTAGCGGCGCCATTGCTATCTCGCTTTTAAGCCTTTTTAAAAACGCTCAAGCCCTAGCCGTGGATATTAGCGAAAATGCCCTGCGCCTTGCGTATCAAAATGCTGTAGCCGCTGGCGTAGAGCGCCGTTTTATCCCCCGGTTGAGCGATTGTTTTGAACGTGTCAAAGGGTCATTTGATCTCATCATTTCTAATCCACCCTATATACCACATGATCAAATCCCACACCTGATGCCCGAAGTGCGTGATTATGACCCAATACGCGCTTTAGATGGTGGTAAGGATGGGCTTCATTTTTACCGCATTTTGGCCAAACAAAGCCGCCCCTATCTCAAAGTTCAAGGTCTGATTGCTATAGAAATCGGCCAAGGGCAAGAAGACGATGTGCGAGCTATTTTCGCTCAACAAGGGTTTAGATGCCTTGAGGTTCGTCCGGATCTCAATCGTATACCGCGTGCAATCCTCTTTCAATAAGCTTATCATAAAAGGACTAAAATTCCCAGTCCTCGTCTTGGGTAGCAACCGCTTTTCCAATCACATAAGAAGAGCCAGATCCTGAAAAGAAATCGTGGTTTTCATCAGAGTTAGGAGAAAGAGATGCTAAAATCGCCGGATTAACCCGGCACACTTCTGGTGGGAAAAGAGCTTCAAAACCCAAATTCATCAAGGCCTTATTGGCATTATAATGAAGAAAACTTTTCACATCTTCTGTCAGCCCTACTCCATCATAAAGTTCTTCACTATATTTGCTTTCCACTTCATAAAGATCATACATCATCTGAAAAGTAAAATCTTTAATTGCTGCCTTTTCACTATCATTCATTTTATTATAAGCAACTTGAAATTTATAGCCAATATAATAGCCGTGCACAGCTTCATCGCGAATAATCAGACGAATAAGATCGGCCGTATTGGTTAATTTAGCACGACTTGACCAATACATAGGTAGATAAAAGCCCGAATAGAATAAAAAACTTTCTAAAAAGACTGAAGCAACCTTTTTCTTATAAGGATCATCAGCCTTATAACGCTCTAAAATCAATGACGCCTTCTTTTGCAAATGAGAGTTTTCTTCCGACCAGCGGAATGCATCATCCACATCGGGTGTCAAACAAAGAGTAGAAAAAATTGAAGAATAAGAACGAGCGTGTACCGCCTCCATAAAGGCCATATTGGTTAATACAGCCTCTTCGTGGTCAGTAATCGCATCAGCCATCATAGAAATCGCTCCAACGGTATTTTGTACCGTATCAAGCAAAGTTAGTCCCGTAAAAACCCGAATCGTCAGCTGTTGTTCTTCTTGAGTTAAGCTTGCCCAAGAGGGAATATCATTAGAAAGGGGCACCTTTTCCGGCAACCAAAAATTCCCGGTCAGACGATTCCATACCTCTAGATCTTTTTCATCCTCAATCCGATTCCAATTTACAGCGCGGATAATATTATTTTTTTCTACCATAGACCCTTAACTCTACTTTTGTGATCAATCTTACAAACTACACGAAACACAACCTTCAATTTCGGTACCATTCAAAGCCATTTGGCGCAATCGGATATAATAGATGGTTTTAATACCCTTTTTCCATGCATAAATCTGGGTTCGGTTAATATCACGCGTGGTCGCATCATCACGGAAAAACAAGGTAAGCGATAGACCCTGATCCACATGTTGCGTCGCTGCAGCATAGGTGTCAATAATTTTTTCTGGACCTATTTCATAGGCATCCTGATAAAATTCTAAATTCTCATTGTTCATATAAGGCGCTGGATAATAAACACGCCCGATTTTTCCCTCCTTACGGATTTCAATTTTTGCCGCAATTGGATGGATAGAGGAGGTAGCATGGTTAATATAGGAAATTGACCCCGTAGGCGGTATAGCCTGTAAATTTCGATTATACAGCCCGTGCTCCATTACTCTATCGCGCAAAGTTTCCCAATCTTCACGGCTAGGAAGGGTAATATGACTACGCGCAAAAAGATCGGCTACTTGTTCAAACTGTGGAGCCCACTCCTCACTTATATATTTTTCAAAAAAGCGCCCGTCCGCATAGGCTGATTGTTCAAAACCCTCAAAGGATTGGCCCCTCTCTTGGGCCAAAAGATTGGACGCATGCAGGGCGTGATACGCCACAAGATAAAAATACATATTGGTGAAATCAATCGCTTCAGGTGAGCCATAATAGATTTTTTCACGCGCTAAAAAACCATGCAAATTCATCTGGCCAAGCCCAATAGCATGGCTTTGGGCATTCCCCTTAGCAATGGAAGGTACACAACCAATATTGCTAAGATCGGAAACAGATGTAAGCGCGCGAACAGCAATTTCTACTGTTTTCCCAAAATCTTCACCCTCCATGACTTTAGCAATATTCAAAGAACCTAGGTTACAAGAAATATCAAGCCCAATATGGTCGTAGCTAAAATCCTCATGATAAGTACTCGGAGCATTTACTTGCAAAATTTCTGAACATAAATTGCTCATATTGATGCGCCCTGCGATTGGGTTTTCACGATTGGCTGTATCTTCAAAAAGAATATAGGGGTAGCCAGATTCAAATTGAATTTCAGCTAAGGTTTGGAAAAATTTTCGAGCACTGATTTTGCTTTTTTTAATGCGAGGATCATTAACAAAATCACGATAAGACTCGCTCAGCACAATGTCGCTAAATGGCTTCCCCACCACTCGTTCTACATCATAGGGCGAGAAAAGATACATATCTTCATTATTACGAGCCAGCTCAAAAGTAATATCAGGAATCACTACCCCGAGGGAAAGGGTTTTTATACGAATTTTTTCATCCGCATTTTCACGCTTTGTATCCAAAAATTGCATAATATCTGGATGATGCGCATGGAGGTAAACTGCCCCTGCCCCTTGGCGAGCACCCAATTGATTAGCATAAGAAAATGCATCCTCCAAAAGTTTCATCACAGGCAAAACACCCGAAGATTGATTCTCAATCTTTTTGATAGGCGCGCCTGCTTCACGCAGATTGCTCAAACACAAAGCGACACCACCGCCCCGCTTTGAAAGCTGTAGCGCTGAGTTAATAGCACGACCAATCGACTCCATATTATCTTCAACCCGCAATAAAAAACACGAGACTAATTCACCACGCTGTTTTTTGCCTGCGTTCAAAAAGGTAGGGGTAGCCGGCTGAAAACGCCCCGTCATAATTTCATCTACCAAGCTTTCTGCAAGCACAGTATCACCTTGTGCTAAGTATAAAGCTAATACGCATACCCGATCTTCATAACGTTCTAAATAGCGCTTACCATCAAAAGTTTTTAACGTGTAACTCGTATAATATTTAAAAGCACCTAAAAATGTAGGAAAGCGGAATTTATAATGATAAGCGCGCTTAAATAGAGCCTTCACAAAAGCAAAATCATAAAGGGTGAAGACCTCTTCTTCATAATAACCTTCTTCAATCAAGTAATCGATCTTTTCCTTCAAATCATGAAAAAAAACCGTATTTTGATTAACATGCTGCAAAAAATATTGCCTAGCCGCAAGCCTGTCCTTATCAAATTGGATATTTCCCTGCTCATCATAAAGATTAAGCATGGCGTTAAGGGCGTGATAGTCATAAATTTTATCCGTTGACTGAGGCATGATCGTCTTGCTGTTTCCAAAAATGTTGTAATATGTGCGTCACATGCGCAATGTCTTCATGGGTTCCACGCATTTCAAAACGATATAAGCATGGAACACCACATTTTTGCGCAATGACACGGCTCGCTAAATTATAAGTCCAACCAAAATCTCGATTTCCTGCACCAATAACCCCGCGGATCCACTCCCGATTTTGCGTATGATTCAAAAACGCCACCACCGCTTTGGGTACAGCACCCTTTCCTTCTCTATCGGCATAGGTTGGCAAAACCAAAACATAAGGACATTTCACCGGTTGAATGAGATTATGCTTATCAATCCGCAATAAAGCGTAATTAAGCTGTGAAACAAAATGATGCGTATTACCCGTAGCGCTGGAATAATAAACAAGCAATCCCATTAATGGCCCATAGCGTTAATTTTATCAGGCCGAAAGCCTGCCCAATGATGTTCGCCCCAGACAACAACGGGAACTTGGCGATAACCCAGCGACTGCACATAGTCATAAGCCTCGCTGTCGTTTGAAATATCCACAATCCGATAATCAATATTACGCGCTTCCATAGCACGATAAGTGGCTGTGCATTGCACGCAGGCGGGTTTGCTATAAATTGTTACGCTCATCATCATCCTCATTCCAATATGCCGACACAATCGGCTCCATCATTAATCAAATCTGCGTCATACGGCGCGACTCTCAAAGGGTCTCTCCGACACCCTTTTCACCAAAGTAAGCATAATCCAACAGCTATACCTCTTAAAAGCAAGGTTCCGGCAATCCATTTTTAAGGAAAGCAACCCCTATGCAATAAGATATATATCATGTTAAATATAAATCCATAGAAACTAAGATAAATTTATCTAAAATTCCAAGATACAATTCCAATGAACGCGGAATTATTCTAAATAATGCCGAAAAATAAATAAAAAGATCATATAAATCCCCGCTTTTCCCAATATTCTTCTATATCTTCAGATTTTTAACTTTTCTTATACTCAAGACCGCTCACCCATGAATCCAAATCTACTACACATAACACGCTCTCCTTAGATCGAAAGGTAGCGGCTTTGCCCCCCCCCTGAAAGCCCCACCTTTATGCCCCAATCTCCAGCATAGAGTGAATTGACGGCCTATCCTAAGCATGATTCATGCGTAAAAGACCCGACAACACCTTATAAATAGTGCTATAAAAAAGGTGAGCTACTACATATAGGTTTATAAAGCTATTTCTAAATGGAATCAAGACGCATCAACGAACAACAAAAGCTAACTTTCTTCACATTTTTTAGCGTAAAGCCTAGATTCAAGAGCAATTGCCTTCACATTTTTTTGAACCAAATCTATGGGTTTTCCCCAATTTTCTGACACCACCTTTATCGACTCTAATTCCTTTAGGACACACCACCCAATCACCCTCAGATAGCTTGACATATGTAATAATATAACATATCCATGATCAACAGCATAAAATGCCGTTAGAGATCAAGATAGAAACGTAGATGGAATGGGCATATGTGTTTACAATTGCACGATATACAGCTTGGCTACGGCAAACATACGACGCTTAAATATTTCTTACTTGTGATTCCCTCTGGCGCTATGGTAGCCGTAACTGGCGATAATGGAGCAGGAAAATCAACTCTACTGAAAGCAATTGCTGGCATTCTCAAACCAATTTCAGGACGGATTCTGACGCCTACCCAAAGCCGCACGGCCTATCTTGCGCAGCAATGCGATATCGATCGCAATTTTCCTGTAACCGTTCAAGCACTCGTCAAAATGGGTCTTTGGTCATCTTGCGGTCTATGGAAAAATCATCGTCAATACCAACAAAAAATCCAAGAAGCACTAGAAATCACCGGGCTAAAAGATTTAGCCTCTCGCCCCCTCAATACCTTATCAGGCGGCCAATTACAGCGAGCTCTTTTTGCACGTATCATCGTTCAAGATGCTGATATTATCCTTCTTGATGAACCCTTCAATGGCATTGACCTCACCACCCAAAAAGATCTCATATCCATGATAGAAACATGGCAGAGCCAAGGACGTAGCATCTTTATGGCTATTCACAACCCTCAAATTGTCCAAAAACATTTCCCTTATACCCTTCATATTGAGAAAGGAAAAGGCTATTTTGGCGCTACCAACGCGTTTATAAATGTTGAGAAAAAAAGCTTCAATGCCCAAGAGCTCTTTAAAAAGCGGCCTGTTACCCTCTACGCTCCTGTCAACGACTTGGAGAAAGCAGGTTAAGCATGATGGATGTCTTAATCGCGCCATTCCTTGAGTTCCAATTTATGCGCAACGCCCTTTTAGGTTCAATTCTCCTTGCCATTAGCGCTTGTCCCATCGGCGTTTTTTTAATGCTACGCGGTATGAGTTTAACAGGCGACGCCATGTCTCATGCCATCCTACCTGGCGTAGCAATTGCCTTCCTGTTCTGCGGCCTTTCGCTCCTGCCCATGACAATTGGTGGGGTAATAGCCGGCCTCATAGTTGCCTTTTCTTCTGCCTTTATCTCACGTAGTGCGCACCAAAAAGAAGATGCCTCTATGGCCGTTTTTTACCTCATTGCCTTGGCAAGCGGAGTCATGATTCTTTCGCTCAAAGGCTCTACCGTTGATCTGCTTCACGTTTTATTCGGCTCCGTTCTCGCTATCAATGAGGAGGCACTTTTATTGATCGCCACCATCACCCTTATCACCTTTTGCCTAACAATTATCTTTTGGCGTGCATTCGTACATGAAAGCTTAGATCCTTTATATTTTCGTTCAGTCTCACCGCTAGGTAAATACGTGCATGTACTTTTGTTAGGGCTTATGGTTTTCAACCTTGTGGGGGGGTTCCAATCGCTTGGCACCTTACTTGCTGTTGGAATTATGATGATTCCTGCAATCACTGCTCGCTTTTGGTGCCAAAGTTTGGGTCCGATTTGCATACTCGCCATTGCCATTGGTATTATTGCCAGCTTTAGCGGCCTTATCTTATCATTCTATTTCGCTCTACCTTCTGGACCGTCCATTATTATAGCCGCGGGGTTTATCTATCTCCTATCGGCTCTCATTGCTCCGCACGGCCTTTTGCTAGCTTGGTTCCCGCCCCGCTCTCCAACTTCATAAACCTAAAATTGCAATAAACTAAAGGTAAATTATATGTTAAATTATTCGAAAAAGCTCATCGCGTTAAGCGCCTTTTTTCTTTTTCCTTTCTCTGCGCTTAGTGCGCAAACACAAGAGCCTATCAAATCGGTAGCAACATTTTCAATCTTAGCTGATATTGTTAAAAATGTAGGCGGGGATAAAGTTAATGTCATCTCACTAGTTGGCCCCAATATGGATGCCCACATATATGAACCAACCCCCGCCGATGCCCAAAACATTAAACAAGCACAAATTATCTTTACCAATGGGCTTGGCATGGAAGGCTTTATCAACCGGCTAATCAGCGCAAGCGGCACCAAAGCTCTCGTAGTCGTAGCAAGCAAAGGGGTTGAAGCCCTGCAACGTAGCCAGGGTCATGACCATAACAAAGAGCATAATAACGATAGTGAACATAAGCACCACCACGGCAAATACGACCCGCATACTTGGCAATCAATCAGTAATGTCAAAATTTATGTAAAAAACATAGCAGCAGGCCTTTGCCAAATTAATGCGAACGACTGCCCCACCTTTAAATCTAATGCCAAAGCCTACACCGAAAAACTTGACAATCTAAATGAAAAAATCAAATCAGAATTTGCAAGCATCCCTAAAAATAAACGCATCATCATCACGAATCACCATGCATTTAGTTATTTCGCTCATGAATATGGCTTCACTTTCTTATCACCTGAAGGCATATCTACTGAAACAGAAGCGAGTGCAGCCAGCGTTGCTAAAATCATCAAACAAATCAAAAAACAAAAAGCTGCCGCCCTCTTTGTTGAAAACATCAGCGACCCCCGCCTGATTGAGCAAATTTCCAAAGAAGCTGGCGTAAAAATTGGTAACACTCTTTATTCGGACGCATTGTCAGCACAAAATGGGCCTGCATCAACCTATCTTGATATGATGCAATATAATGCTAAACAGATTGTGAGTGCTATTGAAGGAAAATAAGCGGAAGGCATAATTTGTATACCACCGAACGCACAAAGATTCGACCCTCCCGCTGGAGCAAAGAAAAACAGCACTACCAGCCAATACGGTTCACACCTTATTGGTTGTTTTTTTTTCTATCCTGGGTGAGCCTACCCCCCACCTTCGTTGCTGCACATCCACATGTTTTCGTCAATGCTCAGGTTGCGATACGCCTCAATGAGCATAATGAGATCATCGAATTAGAGCAGAATTGGCTATTTGACCCCATTTTTTCAGCGGGGGTTACTCTTGATTTTGATAAAAATCACGACCGCATCCTAGATAAGGATGAACTCGCAACGGTAGCTGAAACTATCAAAACCTCTTTGAAAGAGTATCATTACTTTCAATCCCTAAAAGTCGATGGGGAGGATATAAAGATTGACCCACCCACCACCCTTACCGCAATAATGCAGAATAAACGCTTATCCATTCATTTTTCTATAGCCCCCAAAAAAACCATAAAAATCGACAAAAATCACCATTACCGCTTTTCTATCTACGACCCCACATTTTTCGTGGCTGTAGATTTTCCTAAGCCCCAAAATTTCATACTGATGCCGCTACCATCTTTTTGCGAAATGAAAATGATCAAACCCGATGAAAACGAAACACTCACCGATGACTTAGCTAATCTTACAGAAGATTTTTTTACCGATGGCGAACAAAGCTTAAAACTCGCTCAAAGCCTTGCAACTTATTTAGATGTTAGCTGTAAAAGCCAAACAAAAAGCAAAAAGTAAATACAAATTATGGCTTGTCTTAAAATCACCCCTATCCTTATCAATAAGTAAGACTGCAGACTTCCACAGCCGCTTTAATGCGTATAGGATAATCAATTCACAATTGAACGTACTTTAAAAAGCTTTCAGGAAAAAATGAAAAAAACTCTAATCTTAAGCAGCCTTATATTCATCTTCTTTTGTTTTTTAAACTTAGAAAGTCAAGCCCGCTCATCACTTGGCATCGGCGTAGCTGAACAACCCATTCTTGGTGGAGGCACTTGGGGGCAACATATTGCTATAACCATCGGACTTTGGCAGAATAAATTCGAACGCCTTATCACCGATTGGTTTATTCACATCCGCCAGACACCTAGCAATATTTTTAAGTTATTCGCTGTCTCCTTTATTTATGGTATCATTCACGCCTTAGGGCCAGGTCACGGCAAAGCTGTTATATCTTCCTATCTTTTTGCTAACAATGAAAGCTTTAAACGCGGCATCGCTCTTTCCTTCTGCGCCTCCCTTTTACAAGCGATAAGCGCCATTTTTATTGTTGCCCTTGTTTATTACTTGCTGCCGGCCCGCCTTACGCAAGCATCTGAATGGGCGGTACGCGCAAGCTTTGGTTTAATCATGCTTTTAGGGCTCAGCCTTTTATGGCGTAAAAGCCGCGCTTTATACCACCGCTTGCAAATTAACCACCACCCTCATGATTCAGTAAAAAACAACGACTATAGGTCCAACCAACTTTGTGAACCAGTAACTCCCCCTCCACTTGCCCTAAATCTTAAGTCCACCAAAAACTCTAGAGCAGACACCCTCAAAACTCAATATTGTGAAGTGTGTACAAACGCGCATATACTTTCGGCAGACCTCATAGAAAAACCCCTCACAAGCGGCGCGGCTCTTAGCGCAATCATTTCTGTAGGTATCCGCCCCTGCACCGGAGCGATTTTTATCATAACCTTTACCTTGATCAACGGTCTTTTTCTCATCGGCTCCCTAGCCGTCTTTATTATGGCACTGGGCACTTTCATCACCGTTGCAAGCCTTGCAACTCTAGCTGTCAAAGTCAAGGATCTAGCACACCTTCTCATAAAAAGGCGCCCCTTTGCAACCACCATGTTTTCCTTTATCGAATGGGTAATAGCTTTAGGCATTTTTGTAATAGGGTTTCTCTTCATGCTTCAATGAAGCGCTCCTAACTTTTCTGCCATTACTAGTGTGTAACGCATAATCTAACACAAAATCAAAATTAGATAGAAGTATTTTGATAGATCAACATAGGGCCGCACGCACCCCTCCATATAGGCTACAATAGTACCTACTCTGCACTAAATCTGCTTTATAAATCCTATACCTAGCCGCCTACACAATTATAATAGGTGCTCAATAAAAACTATGTATTAAGCCATAATTCTATTCCTAACCGTTCCCTTTCTTGCTAAAATCATTTATGGAAAAGCCATTAAGGAAAAAATAATGCGACTTGGTGGACGCCTACAAGCGGCAATAGATATTCTAAACGATATAAAAACACGTCACCGCCCCGCAGCAGAGGCGTTAAAAGACTGGGGACTCAACCACCGTTTTGCGGGCGCGCACGACCGTGCAGCGATAGGGAATATTGTCTATGATACGCTCCGCTGCCAATCTTCATTATGCTGGCGCATGGATAGCCAGGATTACAAAGACGCGGCTTTCGGCGCTTTGCTAACGGGAGGAGGGCTGACCTTCTCCGAGATTGATGCAGCCTTACACACTGACCGTTTTGCTCCTGCTGCCCTCTCTACTGACCGTCGCAACGCTTGGCAAAGCCGCCTCTTGGATAATGCCCCTCCTTTTATCCGCGCTGATGTACCAGAATGGTGTACAAACGCCCTCACCGAAAGTTTTGGGGCAGATTGGATAGAAGAGGGGCATGCTTTAAGTGAACGTCCGCCCCTTGATCTACGAGTAAACCGCCTCAAAGGTCTTGGCATAATTAGTAAAATAAGCAAGGCGCTTCCCTATGCCGCTCCTATCCCTTGGTTTTCGCAAACTTTACGGGTTGCTCCCATCCAAAAGCTTGAACGACACCCCAATGTGCAAACTGAAGCAGAATTCCAAAAAGGCTATTTTGAGGTGCAGGATCTCGGATCTCAAATCGTGGCGCGGCTTGTAGGCGCAAAAGCAGGGATGCAAGTGCTAGATTATTGCGCAGGCGCAGGCGGAAAAACCCTTGCTTTAGCAGCCGATATGGAAAATCGTGGTCAGATTCATGCCTATGATGCCGACAAAGCACGGCTTGCACCCATTTATGACCGCCTGCGTCGCGCGGGCGCACGCAATGTCCAAATCCACTCTACCCACGCTGCTTTAGACAATCTCAAAGGGCAAATGGATCTCGTCTTGCTTGATGCCCCCTGCACGGGTAGTGGCACATGGCGCCGCCGCCCCGATGCCAAATGGCGGTTAAGCAATAATCAATTAAATCAACGGATTCGTGAACAGGCACAAGTACTTACGAGTGCACTGCCCTATCTTAAAGAGGGAGGACGTCTCGTATATATCACTTGTTCATTGTTTCCAGAGGAAAATAACCACCAAATTATGTACTTTTTACAACAGAATCCTCGCTTTCATGCTCTTAACCTTCGGCCGCTCTGGCAAGAGATAATAGACCATCACGCTCCACATCCAACCTTTATTGAGCAGGGCCTATTATTATCGCCAGCCCGTACCCAAAGCGATGGCTTCTTCATCTCCATTCTTGAAAAAACCGTATGAAAACCAACGCACAAGTAGCAAGACACTGCCCATTTTAATACTTTGTGTTTCCACTAGCCCCCTTGAAATCAAACCTCTTTCACGCTACGAGCTCTGATATGAATAAAACACATCCTGATACCATTCTTATCATCGACTTTGGATCGCAAGTCACTCAACTTATTGCGCGGCGTATCCGCGAGGTAGGTATTTATTCCGAAATCGTTCCTTTTCAAACAGCGCGCGAAGCCATAACACGCATCAAGCCAAAAGCGATTATCCTTTCAGGAAGCCCCCATTCAATCCTTGATCCTAACGCGCCACGTGCCCCCCAAGAAATTTTTTCGGCCAATATTCCCATTTTAGGTATCTGTTATGGCGAGCAACTCATATGCGCCCAATTAGGCGGGCGGGTCGAAAGCAGCCAAACCCGCGAATTTGGTCGCGCGCTTTTAAAGATTGAAGAAGAAAGTCCACTGTTTGACGGGGTATGGGAAAAAGGCAAGGAATACGAGGTATGGATGAGCCATGGCGATAGAGTCAGCGCTTTACCACCCGACTTTAAAGTAATTGGCACCTCACCTAACGCACCTTTTGCTGCTATCGCCAATGAGAGCCAGCGTCTTTACGCCGTACAATTTCACCCAGAAGTCGTCCATACACCCGACGGGGCAAAATTGTTACAAAATTTTGTGCTCAACATAGCTGGTCTTAATGCAACGTGGTCCATGGCCGCATATCGTGAACAAGCTTTGACAGCAATTAAAGCACAAGTAGGCGAAAACAAGGTCATTTGCGGCCTGTCGGGTGGAGTAGATTCTTCTGTGGCAGCAGTGCTTATCCACCAAGCTATCGGGTCACGATTAACCTGTATTTTTGTGGATCACGGCCTTTTACGTAAAAATGAGGCAGAAAACGTAGTTTCCCTATTCAGAGAAACCTATAATATCCTGCTCATTCATGTAGACGCAAGCGAAACATTTCTCACCGCCCTTGAGGGTGTAGTCGATCCAGAAGAAAAACGCAAAATTATTGGTCGCCTCTTTATAAAAGTATTTGAAGAAGAAGCGCGCAAAATTGGGGGCGCGAAATTTTTGGCTCAAGGCACGCTTTACCCCGATGTCATCGAAAGCGTTTCTTTTACAGGCGGCCCTTCTGTAACCATTAAAAGCCACCACAATGTAGGCGGCCTACCAAAGCAAATGAATATGCAATTGGTCGAACCATTGCGTAGTTTATTCAAAGACGAAGTACGCGCCCTTGGCCGTGAATTGGGGCTACCTGAAGCTTTTATTAAGCGTCATCCCTTTCCAGGTCCAGGACTCGCCATCCGTTGTCCTGGTGCCATAAGCCCAGAAAAACTCGCTATCTTGCGCGAAGCAGACTCAATTTACCTCGAAGAAATTCATAAAGCAGACCTCTATGATAAAATATGGCAAGCCTTTGTTGTATTGTTACCTGTACAAAGCGTGGGGGTTATGGGAGACAGTCGCACCTACGAGTATGTATGCGCCTTACGCGCAGTTACCTCGCTTGATGGGATGACAGCTGATTTTTATCCCTATGATATGGCGTTCCTAAGTAGCACTGCCACGCGCATTATCAATGAAGTACCTGGGATAAACCGCGTAGTTTATGATATAACCTCAAAGCCTCCTAGCACTATTGAGTGGGAATAACCATAACCACGCTTTAATGCTATGGGTTTATTCAATCAACATGTTATCTTATTATTCGTATAAGGTTTTAGCAGCCATAATCCAGACAATAAGATTACGTTAACGTCGTAAGTCCTTTGAAATATGAACTCTTTTTAACCGGCAATATTACCCTCTACATAGAAACCCATAATCAAAATAGCTTCAATAACTTAAATTTCAAACAAGCTCTTTATCAGATGAAGCTAAGTCGCACAGCGTTAAATCCTGTGACGATTCGGCAGGCTCGACTCTAAAATAACCATCTTCATAATGAACCAAAGTAACAAATGTGTCTTTTGGTAAGTCTGGTCCAACAACCGTCCACAAAACATCATTCACAAGGATACGCCCGCGCCCCCTTTTTAAATCTTCAACTAAAATTGTTGTGGTACCCAGCATTTCTTCAACACGATTATTAAGTAAATCGCCCTTAGAGCCCTTACGCGATAGAACATAGCGGCGCACAGAATAAATAGTGATCCACGAAAAAACCAAAAAAATAAGTACCTGAACCTGCCAATTCATAGGAGAAAAAAATTGCTCCCACAGAGCAAAAACCAATGCCGTTAATAAAGCAGCTGCTCCCAACCACATTAAGAAAATGCCAGAAATGAATATTTCTACCACCAGCAGGCTAAAACCGAAAATGATCAAGCCCCAAACACCGAAAGAAATTTGGGGGCTTTCTATTAAATATTCCATAAAATCACCATTATACACCCACCTACTGCCGTCTCCAAGATTTGATAAGACAAATTTCATAGACCCGAGAGTAACTAGGAGGCTTTACTTTTTGCCGTCTTTGCCAAAAATTTCTTGAGCAATTGCCCCCATACCAACCAAAGAACCAACAAGCGCTGAGGCTTCCATAGGCATGAGCACAATTTTTTGATTATTGGCCGATCCAATAGCAACAAGAGCTTCAGTATATTTTTGAGCGACAGTAAGGCTATTTGCATTCTGAGGTAGGATCGCAGATTTAGCCAAGAATTGAAATCCACCCCCTTTTTTGCAAAATCTGGTTGACATTCGCAGATTGACTACATTACCGTTCTGTGCAAAAGATGGTTGGAGTCCAGAATGAACGAATTTACGGGATCGGCAGCTTCACAGGCTGACTTTATTTGGAAGAACGCGGAAGACCTGTGGGGGGACTTCAAGCATACGGACTTTGGCAAGATCATTTTGCCGTTTACCTTGCTGCGCCGCCTGGAGTGTGCGCTGGAGCCGACCCGAGAGGCGGTGAGAGAAGCGCATGACGCTTTCAAGGATGCCGATGTTGAGCTGGATACCATTCTGCGCTCAACCGCTGAATACCCCTTCTACAACACCTCTGAATACTCCCTCGGCACCCTGGGTAGCACCAAGACGCGCCGCAATCTGGAAGACTACATCGCCCTTTTTTCGGATAACGCTCGCGCTATCTTCGAGGAGTTTGAGTTTGGCAATACGGTGATCCGGCTGGAGAAAGCGGGATTGCTGTACAAGATTTGCCAGAACTTCGCCAAGATCGACCTGCACCCGGACGCGGTGCCAGATAGAGTGATGAGTAATATCTACGAACACCTGATTCGCCGCTTTGGTGCCGAGGTCAATGAAGGAGCCGAGGACTTTATGACGCCGCGTGACATCGTTCACCTGGCGACCGCATTGCTACTTGACCCGGATGATGCCCTGTTCGAGGCCAGCCCCGGTTTGATTCGTACTCTGTATGACCCGACCTGTGGCACGGGTGGCTTCCTCACCGATGCCATGAACCATGTGGGCGACTACGGTAACCGCGACAAGATCCCGCCAGTGCTGGTGCCGCACGGGCAGGAGTTGGAGCCGGAAACCCATGCGGTTTGTGTGGCCGGTATGCTGATCCGCCGTTTGGAGTCCGACCCTGGCCGAGATCTGTCGAAGAACATTCGTCAGGGCAGCACGCTGTCCAACGACCAGTTTGCCGGTGAGCGTTTCCACTACTGCCTGTCCAATCCGCCTTTCGGCAAGAAATGGGAGAAGGACAAAACCGCCGTCGAAGCGGAACACAAAAAAGGCGAGCTGGGCCGGTTTGGTCCGGGCCTGCCGAAAATTAGCGATGGCTCCATGCTGTTTTTGATGCACCTGGCGAGCAAGCTAGAACTGCCGAACAACGGCGGTGGCCGCGCCGCTATCGTGCTGTCGGGTTCGCCACTGTTTAACGGCGGTGCCGCGTCTGGCGAATCGGAAATACGCCGTTGGTTGCTGGAAGACGACCTGATTGAAGCCATTGTAGCTCTGCCAACGGATCTGTTCTTTCGCACCAATATCGCCACCTACCTGTGGATTCTGTCCAACAAGAAGCCGCAGGAGCGCAAAGGCAAGGTGCAGTTGATCAACGCCACCGACCTGTGGACTTCAATCCGCAACGAGGGCAACAAGCGCCGTATTGTCAGCGATGAGCAGCGCCGCCAGATTCTGGACATCTACGCCGCAGGCGAAACCGGGGCGCTTTCCCGGATGCTGGACTACCGTACCTTTGGCTACCGCCGTATCAAGGTCCTGCGCCCGTTGCGCATGACCCTGGAGCTGGATAAGGTGGGCATGGAGCGGCTGGAAGCCGAAGCTGCCTGGGAAAAGCTCTCTGACGCGCATCAGACATTCTGGCGCGAAGCCCTCAAGCCGCTGATCGGGCAAACGCAGCCCTATAGCTGGGCAGAAACCTTTGTCAGGGACGCGATCAAGTCCGACGAAGCCAAGCAGCTCAAGGTCAAATCCAACAAGACATTGATCACCGCGCTGATCAACGCCTTTGGTCACAAAGACCCGAAAGCCGAGCCAGTCACGGATTACAACGGCGAGCTGGTGCCAGACACAGATTTAACTGATTACGAGAACGTCCCCTATCTGGAGGACATCGACGACTACTTTGCTCGCGAAGTGCTTCCTCATGTACCGGATGCCTGGATGGATGAGAGCTTTACCGATGCCAGGGATGGTCAATTGGGCCGCGTTGGCTACGAGATCAACTTCAACCGCTTCTTCTACCAGTACCAGCCGCCGCGCAAGCTGCAAGATATTGATGAAGACCTGAAGCAAGTAGAAGCCGAGATTGCCGCGCTACTTGGCGGAGGTGGCCAGCGAATGAGCCAGTACAGAGCATATCCCGCGTATAAGGATTCCGGTATTGAGTGGATTGGGCAGGTGCCTGAGCATTGGAAGATAGCGAGAGTCAAGCGACTGGCGTCATTGCGCAATGAACGACGAAATGATGTATCTACTGATACCATTTATATCGGACTTGAGGATGTAGAAGCAGGATCAGGGCAGTACAAGCCAACGAATGGAAGCTCTCGTCAATCAGAAGATTCAACTGTAGGCATCTTTTATGAAGGGGATGTCCTGTACGGTAAGCTGCGTCCATATTTGCGAAAAGCCATTATTTCAGAGATGGCAGGGTGCTGCTCAACAGAATTTTTGGTTCTGAGGGCTGAAAAAACAGAACCCAGATGGCTGCAAGAATGGCTTTTAACTCCTGATGTAACGCATCAAATAGAGTCAGGATGCGAGGGAGCCAAAATGCCTCGTGCAGATTGGGGGCATATCGGTTCAATTGAAGTTGTATACCCAGATCAGCCTGAGCAAGCGCAAATACTAACCACCCTCGACCGCGAAACCGCCCGTATTGATGCGTTGATCGGCAAGGCAGAGCAAAGTATTACCCTACTCAAAGAGCGCCGCTCGGCCTTTATCACCGCCGCTGTCACCGGCCAGATTGATTTGCGAGGAAAAAAATAAATGCAATCAGCAGCACATCAGGAAAAACACTTCCAGCAATACATCATCGACCGGTTGGTAGATCAGGGCTGGAAGCTGGGTGATTCCAAGTTCTACGACACCGAGCGGGCGGTGTACCCCGAAGACCTGGAAAGCTGGATCAAAACCAGCGGCCAGCAGGAAAAATGGGACAAGCTGGAACGGCTCAACGGGGCCAAAACCCTTGAAGTGCTGATGGATCGCTTGGATAAAGCACTGGAGAAACAAGGCACCATGCAGGTGTTGCGCCAAGGCTTTTCCATTGCCGGTTGCGGCCTGGTCGAGATGACCGAGGCCGCACCGGAAGACAAGCGCAATGCAGCAGTCATTGAGCGCTACCAGGCCAATATCCTGCGCGTGGTGCCGGAGCTGAAGTATCACCCGGCCCGTGAATTTGCCATTGATCTGGTGCTGTTTATCAACGGTCTGCCGGTGGCAACCGTCGAACTGAAGACCGACTTCACCCAGTCCTGCGAAGCGGCCATGGATCAGTACCGCAATGTTCGCCTGCCGTATGACGCCCAGACCAAACGCCGAGAGCCATTGCTGACCTTCAAGCGTGGGGCGGTGGTACATTTCGCCATGTCCGACTCTGAAATCATGATGGCGACCAAGCTGGATGGAGAAAACACCTTTTTCCTGCCGTTCAATAAGGGGCGCAAGGACGAAAGCGGCACGGTACATGCGGGTAACCCGCCAGGTGAGATTAAGGCCGATGGTACCCAGGAATACCCGGTAGCCTACTTCTGGGAGGCGGTCTGCCAGCCGGATGCCTGGCTGCGGATTTTCCATAGCTTTGTCTACGTCGAGAAAAAGGACGTGGTGGATATTCAGGGCAACTGGTCGAAGAAAGAAACCCTGATTTTCCCGCGCTTTCACCAATGGACGGCAGTGAACCAGATGCTGGCCGATGCTCGCGAAAATGGCGCAGGCATGACCTACCTGTGTGACCACAGCGCAGGTTCCGGCAAGACCAGCACCATTTCCTGGACGGCCCATGACTTGGTGAAACTGCGCGAAGATAACGGCGACGCGGTATTTAACAGCGTGATCATTGTCACCGACCGTAATGTGCTGGACGGCCAGCTTCAGGACGCGGTGAAGCAGATTGACCATCAGTTTGGGGTGATCGCCGCCATTGACCGGCAGAAGTCATCCAAGTCCAAGAGCAAGCAGCTCTCGGATGCCTTGTTGTCTGGCACGCCGATTGTTGTGGTCACGATCCAGACCTTCCCTTACGCGATGGAAGCCATCATCACTGACAAGGCCCTGAAAGGGAAAAACTTTGCTGTGATCATTGATGAGGCGCATAACTCGCAGACAGGCTCTACCGCCGCTAAGCTGCAAGCCGCGCTGGGAATGAGCGGACAAGGCAAGATGTCCACCATGACGGTGGATGAACTGCTGGAGCAACTACAAAAATCCCGCGCCCGCCCGGAAAATATCAGCTACTTCGCCTTTACCGGCACGCCCAAGCACTCTACTTTGATGCTGTTCGGTCGCCCGACAGATACAAGCCAACCGGCCTCGGACGATAACCCGCCGCAAGCCTTTCACCTGTACACCATGCGCCAGGCCATTGAGGAGAAATTCATTCTCGATGTGTTGAACGGCTATGTACCCTACAAAACGGCCTTCAATCTTTCCAAGCAGCTTGAAGACAGCAAGCGGGTGAGCGGCAAGGCCGCCAAACGCGCCCTGGCACAGTGGATGTCATTGCACCCTACCAATGTGACCCAGAAGGTGCAGTTTATCGTTGAGCACTTTACCAAGAACGTCGCCCACCGGCTGGATGGCAAGGCAAAGGCGATGGTCGTGACCAGCTCCCGCGCCGCTGCCATTCGTTACAAGAAGGCGTTTGACCGCTATATCGAGCAGCACAGCGAGTACGGCTTTATTCATTCACTGGTGGCCTTCTCCGGCAAGATGACCGGTAAGCAGGTGATGCACCAGGATGACGGCGAGTTCAAGGATAATGTGTTTATCGTCGATGAGAACGAGGAGTTCACCGAGCAGAGCATGAACCCGGATGTCCATGGGCAGGATTTACGCTTTGCCTTTGACCGCCCGGAATACCGGGTGATGTTGGTGGCCGACAAGTTCCAGACCGGCTTTGACCAGCCGAAACTGGTCGCCATGTATGTGGACAAGAAAATCGCCAACCATGTGGAGATTGTGCAGACTTTCGCCCGCCTGAACCGGACGGCACCAGGGAAGGATGAGGTGTTTATCATTGACTTCGTGAACGACCCGGAGAACGTGCGCAAGGCCTTTGCCACCTATGACAAGGGCGCTCACATCGGCGAAGTGCAAGACCTCAATGTGGTCTACGAGATCAAGGAGCGACTGGACGAGCACGGCCTGTACGACGAGAAGGATTTGGCCGCGTTCAAGGAAGCCCGCTTCAAGACCATCCGCGACATTACTCATACTAAATCGCCGCAGCACAAGGCGCTGTATGCCGCTACGGCTGGAGCGACGGCCTTGTATAACGACAAAATGAAAATGCTGCGCGATGGTATGGCAACCTGGGAAGCAGCGTTTGAGAAGGCCCGTGCCAAGGGTGACGAGGCGGGCATGAAGTCTGCCGATCACCACCAGGATGAGTATGCCGAGCAAATCAAGGCGTTGATGGGCTTCAAGTCGGATCTGGGGCGCTTCTGCCGTACCTATTCCTATATCGCCCAACTGATTGATTTTGGCGACCCGGAGTTGGAGAACTTTGCCGCATTCGCCAAGCTGCTGCAAAAGCGCCTGCTGCACGAAGCACCGGAAACCGTAGACTTGACAGGCCTGGTGCTTACTGGCTTTGACATCAATGCTCGACCCGATGACGTAGAAGACAAAGGCAAAACCCCGGTATTGCAACCAGCCGGTGCAGGCGGTGGTGGCGCGGCAGGCGACAAGCCGAAATTCGTCAAAGAGATTATCGAGAGGCTCAACAGCCTGTTTGGTGAGGCGACGCCGATCCAGGATCAGGTGGCTTTCGTTAATCAGATTTCAGCGATTACCGGTGAAAGCGATGTCGTCATGGCTCAGGTGGAAAGCAACACCCGTGAGCAGGCCATGAAAGGCAACCTCCCTGGTGCTGTTCAGCAAGCGGTTGTTCGTGCTTTGTCCAGCCATCAGAAGCTGGCAACCCAGGTGCTCAAGGCTGACCGTCAGGGCATGACCGCATTGGTTGATATGGTGTATGACCTGCTGCGCGAAGGCAAAGACATCGCCCTGGATATGGATTAAGCCGATGCATGACCTGCTGAATCTACCAGGCATCAAGCCGGTCGATATGCGCCACGAAAGCAAGTGCCTTGTGATAGTTGCTGAGCCGGTAACGGTCGAGGTGCCGTTATGTGGGGACTGCAACACCCCTATGCACAGACACGGTACGCGCAAAAACAAGTTCATGGACACGCCGTTGTACATGGAGCCCGTCCGCCTTGAAGTTCAGCGCCCGCGCTTTCGCTGTGAGTCGTGCGGCAAAATGTCCATGCCGGAGTTGAGTTTTCTGGATGACAAACGCCGAGCCACCAAACGGCTGGTCGATGTTATTCGGCAACAGTGCCTGGGAATCACCTTCCATGCTTTAGCCGAGCAAACTGGTGTGGCGGTGAACACCGTCAAGAACATCGCTAATGATCTCATTGATGAACTCTCCCAAACCGTTCGTTACGAAACCCCGGTCATCATGGGTATCGACGAAGTGAACCTGGCCGGCGGGTATCGCTGTGTAATCACCAACCTGGCAACCAACAACGTCTTTGATATGTTGGAGCATCGTACTCAAGAGCACCTGAAGCCCTTCTTCAAGGACTTGCCGGATGCAGACAAGGTGGAATGGGTCTGTACGGATATGTGGCGACCCTTCAAGCGTTCCTTTGCTCAGTATCTGCCCAACGCCAAACTGGTAATCGACAAGTTCCATGTCGTCAAGATGGCCTCTGAAGCCCTGGAAGCGGAGCGCAAGAACTATCAGGTACAGTTAAGCAAAGAAGATCGGATTTACGTCAAAAAGTCCATTCGCTGGCTCACACTGAAGCGGCCAGGCAACCTGACGCCCGCAGAGCAAAAGGCGCTGGAGGTTGTAAAGCAGGCGATCCCAGAACTTGCCGCGGCCTATGACTTCAAGGAAGCCTTCTTCTGCATTTACGACGAACCCGACAAGCAGAGCGCTCAGAACGCCTTTGAGGCTTGGGAGAACAGCCTGCCGCCTTGTGGCATGGAGCCCTTCAAAAAACTGGTGAAAATGGTATACAACCATTACGACGACATCTTTGCCTACTGGGATGCGCCGCTCTCAATCACCAATGGCTATACTGAAGGGCTCAATGGCTTGATCAAGATGTCCAACCGGTTAGGTCGGGGTTACAGCTATGACATCATCCGTGCAAAGACGTTGTACTCCAAAGAAGCCCGCAAGGTCGGCAGTGGTATTCGAGCAGGACGAGGCAAGGTCGAGTATGGGCCGCACATTCCGACATTGTTGAAGCAGGCAGAAGGTGGGGAGTTGGATTAACGCGAGAGAGGGCGCGTCTGAGAATCCAACCAATGTTAGATTCTCGCAGGGTGGTGAAAAACAGATAAATCCAACCAGAAGCAGCTTTTTGTCCTACTAAGAATCAAGGGTTAGAATGGATGGATTCCAACCCTAGAATGCAAATAGCCCAAAGTAATTAATCGCCTGTACATTACCTTTAGCAATCGCTTCCGATACCATTAGTGTTGCCTTTGCCTCAGCTTCGGCTGAACGTTCACGCGCCCCCGCTTCACGGAAAGCGGCTTCTTTCCTTCCTTCAGCTTCCAAAATTTGCGCCTGCTTCAATCCTTCTGCGCGCAAAATATTAGCATTTCTACTACCTTCAGCTTCTAAAACTTGGGCGCGTTTTTCCCTCTCTGCTTTCATTTGTCGCGCCATAGAATCAACAAGATCGCGGGGTGGTTGAATATCCTTAATTTCTACCCGCGCCATTTTTAAACCCCAAGGATGCACTGCTTCATCAATCACAGTCAATAAACGTTCATTGATAGCGTTCCGGTTTGATAAGAGCTCGTCAAGATCCATAGAGCCTACCACATTCCGGATATTAGTCATATTCAAATTGGTAACCGCATACTCAAGATCCTTCACCTGATAGGCTGCGCGCGCTGCATTAAGTACTTGAAAAAACGCCACCGCATCAACAGCCACAGTAGCGTTGTCACGCGTAATGACCTCTTGGGTAGGAATATCCAAGACCTGTTCCATCATATTCATTCGTGCGCCCACGCGATCACAGATATGATCAAATTTAAACCAGACTGTAATGTGCGAGAATAACGGCCAAAACGCTCAATCGTATAATTGTATCCCTGTGGAACTTGTTTGATCCCAGAATACAAAATAGATAATACTAAAATAAGTAATATAATAACAGCGATACCCATTATAAATCCTCTTTCTAAAATCTTAAGTTTTAGCCGCAATTTTTAAAAAGTCTAGAATTATATCAAAGTCCAAGCACAATCTTATCCAGGTAGCGCAATACCGGATTCAGAAGTTCCCTGTGCCCTTTATGGTCTTTTTTAGTGGTTGCTAGCTAGATAATGCTACTACAGATTATAGGTCTAGCCTGCCATCCCATTTAAAAACTAGGGCTTTCCCCATGAGCTATCTCAAAGAAATACAAAAAGAAAAGTAATTTTCTCTCTGTATCAAATCAGGTCACAAGAAGATGCCCTCCCCTTAAATCCATCAATTTAAAACGATTCTCTAAAGAAAAATATACAAAAAAAAACGAGGCAATATAACAGCCTACCAAATAAAAAAACAATGATAAACAAATAGATAGGGGATATCATCACCCGATACTATGCACCCAAATTCACGATGGTACCCCCTATTGTTAGCACATTCCTCCCCATTGCTTTCTTAAATCTTTCGTGCCAATGAAAAACGAACACCACTATCTTGCGTGCAAAAAAGTTGCACCCCATTCTCGGCAAGCGCACAAGTCACGCGAGAAACGGTACCGCGAACAAGAGACCGCATGTGGATATCAATTAAATTCGGGCTTTGAAAGGCATAATTGCCTTCTGAAAGCTTCTCGCGGGTATCGGGTGCGCGCGTTTCAAAAAAACCATTACTGAATGAGGAAACAATGCCATTATTATCTACCCAAAGACCATCAACACCCATTGGCACAATCTGTGCAGAAGTCCTTTGTGCATAATTATCTGGCAATGCACAGGCCGCCAAAGGCAAACTTAAAATTGCAAGGTATAGATATTTCGTGAAATGTTTCATTCTATCTCTCTTTCTACCATGAATAATGGAAATTGTATTATGGATTTGTGCCCCCTTGTATAATAATCAATATGTTACTTATGCTAAAAATCAATAGAACACACATCAAAATTCTAAAAAAGATTTAGGCGCGCCTTCTATAAATTAAGGCAATAACTTTTTGCAACACAATCTCAAAAGATATTTCAATTATTACATGCAACCAAATTTTTATTACAGCGTTGTTCCTCCCAAAGGAGAAAAAAAATCATGATCGGCCCAATTTTGGCAGTGGGGGAAGACAATAGCAAGCGCGTAGAGCTCTCAACCATGCTCATTGCCCTTGGATACCGTGTTATAGAAGCAGAAAGTAGTATGCGCGCCCTTGACTTATTGCGCCGACGTAAAAACATCGCCTTCACCTTCATCGATGCAATCATGAGCGATCTAAGTACCTCCGATCTTATCAGTACCACACGCCTAACCGGCATTTCTTCACCGATTATTGTGACTTCACGCGAAGAAAACCCCTCCCTCTTAAAAAAAATTCTCAAAGCAGGCGCCGCCGATTATTTAACCTACCCGATAAGTCCTTTACGACTTGGGGTCACCATCAGCAATATTGCCCTCACCACCTCTCTTGAACGCGAATTACATTATGTGCGTCGCCAACACGGCAATTATGCACGTTTTTGCAAATTATTCCCGCAAAGTAGCGCTATGCAATCTGTCATTGAGGATACCAAACGCGCTGCGCAGTCCCCTGAAAACCTGCTTATTGAAGGAGAAAACGGAACAGGGCGTGAGTTCCTAGCTAATATAGCTCATTATGAAGGCCCTTCGCATACCGGACAATTCTCGCTTCTTCAATGCGAGCCCATCCATAATGCTGATATGGAAGAGCGCCTGTGGACAGAAGATATTCTACCGCTTTTTGAGACCATTGAAAAGGGCACCATTTGCCTTAACGATATCAATCACCTAGAATCTCGCCAACAAAAGCGACTGCACACCTATTTAAAAGCACGCGATAATAAACAGGACAAAGAAAATAATTTTCGTCTCATTGCCCTTTCAACAACCCCACTTGAAGACCTTGTAAATGATGGTCTATTTTTACCAGAGTTATATAGCCAGCTAAGCAAAATCACCATAAAGGTGCCAACGTTACGTGAATTACGTGAAGACTTTGCTACTATAGCCCAACGTTTAGTTGACCACGTTATCACCGAAACAGGCCGTCTTCATGTTCATGGCATTGCTGGTCCAGCGCTTGCGCTACTTATGCAATATGAATGGCCTGGAAATATTAGCGAATTAGAAAATATCTTATTTCGAGCCGTATTGCTGAGCAATGGGCCTTTATTAAGCGTGCAAGATTTTCCTCAGCTAACAGGCAACCAGTTTTTAGATGTACAAACTGCCCTTCACAGTGATCTACGCGAAAGCTTTGAAAAAAGCTCTATACGCTTCTTAAATAGTGAAGGTCATGTTCGCGCCTTTGAAGATATGGAACGCGACGTCATTGAAAGAGCAATCCAACATTATAAAGGGCGGATGAGCGAAGTAGCACGCCGCCTGCGTATTGGTCGTTCCACACTTTATCGCAAACTCAACGAATACTCTGAAGCTAATAAGCCCATCAACAGCGATTAGAGACTTTTTCGGCGTGATTGGCATAGCCTCTCCTTTTCAAAAAAAGCCAATGTAAGCAACCGCCTATATCAAAATCCAACAAACACGGCCAGCAAAGTACCTTTAGCATCAATAAAGTGCTTTTCACCAAAAATTATAACGTCTTTATCAAACATGAATTCCATTGCTTTCGCAAAAATTGAGGCGTGCAACCAGCTGAACCAGCGCTATCTAAACCCATAGACCAATTATAAACCGGCTTTCAACTCTTCATAAATCGCCCGTACCGCTTGCGCTTCAGCACCTATTGGCCCTTGTGGTGCAGCCTTTTGGCGCCAAGCATACATATCAAAATGCGCCCATGCTTTAGCCTTTTCCACAAATTTTTGTAAAAAAAGTGCCGCGATAATTGAGCCACCATACGGTGATGAACCTACGTTATTAATGTCAGCTACAGAAGAACTCAGTAGCTCTTGATAAGGCTGCCAAAGAGGCATGCGCCAAAACGGATCCTCTACTTGCTCGCTAGCCTTCAACAAACGCGCGGCCCACCCTTCATCATTGCAATAAAAAGCCGGCAAAGGCCCGCCCAACGCGATACGCCCTGCACCTGTCAGGGTCGCCATATCTAACATTAACTGGGGAGCCTCTTCATCGCCATAAGCCAAAGCATCAGCAAGGACGAGGCGGCCTTCTGCATCCGTATTACCAATCTCTACTTGTAAACCCTTGCGACTAAGCACCACATCGCTTGGACGAAAAGCGTTTCCAGCAACCGCGTTTTCTACAGCTGGGATCAATAAACGCAACCGCACAGGCAATTTAGCATCCATAATCAGCCGCGCTAAACCCAAAACATGCGCCGCTCCGCCCATATCCTTTTTCATCATCAACATGGAAGAACTAGGTTTAATATCAAGACCGCCTGTGTCAAAGCTCACCCCTTTCCCCACGAGAGTCAGCAGAGGATGCGCTGGCTCCCCCCAGCGTAAATCAATCAAGCGCGGCGCCACGGCACTAGCCCGGCCCACCGCATGGATTAGCGGGAAGTTCGCAGCCAAAAGGCCATCCCCCACCTCCACATGCACCTCTGCCTTGTAGGCTTGCGCCAGTTGCCGTACCCGCTCTTCAATAGCTTGAGGATTCATCACATTAGGCGGTGTATTAATCATATCGCGTACCATATAAATCGTCTCATAGAGACGGCTTATATGTTCTACATCCACCCCTTCACAGTAGAAGGATAGCGATTTTTTAAGATCATTCTTTTGGGCTTTATAGCGGTCAAAAGAATAGGCGCCTAGAAAAAGTCCAAGATATGTCTGCGCTGGATTATCCGGTAGAGTTGCAAAATGCCAATACCCAGATGGTAATGCTTTAGACAAGGCTCCGCTAACAAAAGAATCATAAGCCCCTTCACACCCCAAAAGCGCACCATAAAGCCCGCCCTGCATATCCGGCAATAACAAAACTTCACCCGCTTTGGCGCTAAAGCCATAGGCTTCAATCCAGTCATGCCCGCTTTGCGGAATATCAAGCTGTGACAATTCGTCCTTCGCAACGACAAAAATAGGCCGGCTTTCCTTATGCCGTGTATTCGTTAAATGAATAAAGTGGTTCGACATAGGTACCTCCTTAATTGTATTGATCTTTATAATTTACGTAACGCCACATATTTCACCAAATGGTTGCGCCCTTTGTGTAGAATAAGGTCAGCCCGCGGGCGCGTGGGCAAAATATTTTCACATAAATTTTTTAAATTAATGCGTTGCCATAAGCGGATGGCCAAATTATACGCCTCTTCATCACTTAGCTGTGCAAATTGATGAAAAAAAGATTGCGGATTCTGAAAAGCCGTGGCTCGCAATTTTTGAAAACGCGCTGTATACCACTGTTCAATCATCTCGGGCTCAGCATCAATATAGATAGAAAAATCGAAAAAATCTGAAACAAAGGGAACCGCTTTACCATCGGCAGGCAAATCGCGAATTTGTAAAACATTGATCCCTTCAACAATCAAAATATCGGGTCGATCGACAATTTGATATTGGTCTTTCAAAATATCATAGGTAAGATGAGAATAAAGGGGCGCAGCGATCTGCCCTACCCCTGCTTTGATCGCTGAAAGAAACCCCAAAAGACGAACCACATCGTAAGAATCGGGAAAGCCCTTACGCTCCATCAAACCATGGGCTTCTAAATGAGCGTTAGGGTATAAAAAACCATCGGTGGTAACCAAATCGACCTTCGGGCTTGAAGGCCAACGTTTAAGCAATTCTTGTAATATCCGCGCCGTAGTAGACTTCCCTACCGCTACCGAACCAGCAATACCAATAACAAAAGGCGTTTTATAAGTAGCTTTCTGTTGCAAAAAATTTCGTCGATCCTTGAATAACTTCTGACTTGCCTCCACATGCCGAGACAAAAGCCGGGAAAGAGAAAGATAAATCTTTTCCACCTCTTCTAGGTCAACTGGGTCATCAATAGAACGTAACCGTTTAATTTCATCAAAGCTTAAAGTAAGAGGCGTATCAGCCCGAAATTTAGCCCAATCTTTAGCCTCAAATATACTATAGGGGGAGTAGCGCCCTAATAAAAAATCCGCGTCTTCATGGGCAAAACATTGGGTTGATAAGCCAATATGTCTCATTCCGCGCCTACCTTTAAAAATCATTATCGCTCCGCCACGCTACTTTAAAAGCCTGCGCCTAAGCCACCGCCCAACAAGTGCCGATACTTTGCTTCTTTTCTTCTATAATAGATCTCTCTCTTTGCCAAATGTTTTTCCCTATTCTATTAGGCAAGCGTCCATTCATGCCAATGCGCAGAAAATGAGCCAAGTGTCTTGGGTGCCCCCTTCAACGCCCATAAAAGCAAACGAGCTTTGAGAGGTGATAAAAAACCCGCCATCATGACACCAGCTTGTAATAAATCCATTTCGCTACCGTTATAGCCGTAGGTTGCCCGCGCAGTCTCGCCAGTCTGACATCGCGTTGCCATAATAATTGGCAAAGAGGTAGCATAAGCTTTTGCTACCTCGGCTTCCGCAAAGGATAAATGCCCAGCGCCAAAACCAGAGATTACTACCCCTTGATATAAGCCCGCCTCTAAGATCAATTTTAAGTGATCTGCCCCCGCTGCTAAAGCTGTGCTATAGAGAGCAATTTTATGATCTAGACACATTGGTAATGACAAAAAATGACCCCCGAAGCGCTTAGTATGGAAGTAAACAACACGATCCTCAATAACACGGCCTAAAGGCCCCATTTGTGGCGAACGAAAAGTCTCTACTGCTGAAGAATCAGTCTTTTGGATCCAATAAGGACTATGGATTGTTTCATTCAACACCACCAATACACCACTCTGAGCGCTTAAGGGCGAGCAAGCCACTCGCACCGCCGCCAAAAGATTAGCTGGTCCATCTGCACCGCGAGCAAAAGGCATACGCATAGCACCGGTGATAATAAGCGGTGCTTGTTTTTTCCAATAAAGGTGGAAGAAAAAAGCTGTTTCTTCAATCGTATCCGTACCTTGAGTTAAGATTACCGCTTGCGCTCCTGCCTCTATTTGCGCTTCTGCCCATTGAAAAGCGGCAAGCAAATCCATGAAAGAAAGGGATGCACTGGGTAATTGAGCGAGATTCTCCAAAACAAATTCACCTAACCCATCAAGCTCTGGAACAGCGGCTACCAAGTCTCGCGCCCCCAAGCTTGGCTTTCCGCCCGCCCCTTCCTCGGAGACCATCGCAATGGTTCCTCCAAGCGTCCCGATAGCAATATTTTGCATCCAACCTATCCTTTGTATCTCATTATCTTTTTTTCCTAGCACATGGCATCAAAATGAGCCACTTATTCGTCCTCTAACAGCCTCCCAACGTGTCTTTCATAAAAATCTATAGTCAGAGCTAATTGTGTTTTAAGGATCAAGCCCCTACATATAAACCAGACCGCCCTCCAGGGTCTTCCAAGACCTATGGTATAAATAAAATTTGATCAATCAAAGAATAAACGTAGGGTTTTTCACCTTCAGTTTAGAATAGGAGATCCCGTGATTGAACATAAGCCTACTACTCTCTATGGCACCACCATTGTCACAGTACGCAAAGCTGGTAAGGTGGTGATTGCTGGAGATGGACAAGTCTCCCTCGGCCAAACCATTATGAAAAGCAATGCCCGCAAAGTCCGCCCCATTGGTAAGGCGGGCAGTGTGATTGCTGGTTTTGCTGGAGCCACCGCCGATGCTTTTACGTTACTTGAGCGCCTTGAAACAAAACTAGAGCAATACCCCAATCAATTAATGCGCGCCTGCGTAGAGCTTGCCAAAGACTGGCGCACAGACCGCTATTTGCGCCGGCTGGAGGCGATGATGCTCGTAGCGGATAAAACCATAACCCTTGGCCTTACGGGGCTTGGGGACGTACTAGAGCCAGAAAATGGGGTTATGGCCATTGGATCTGGCGGAAATTTCGCCTTGGCTGCCGCCCGCGCTCTTCTTGATACAGAACTTGACGCCGAGGCCATCGCCCGCAAAGCCATGACTATCGCTGCCGATATCTGTATCTATACCAACCATAGTGTCATAGTAGAAACTCTTGCCGCAGAATAAAGCGATAATACGCACACAAATAATACAAACCAATACACAAAAACCTAAGAAAGCTATTTCATGAGTACTGTATTTTCACCACGAGAAATCGTTTCGGAATTAGATCGTTATATTATTGGACAGAACGATGCGAAACGTGCTGTAGCCATTGCCCTGCGTAACCGGTGGCGACGTCAGCAACTAACAGGACATATGCGTGATGAAGTCATGCCAAAAAACATCCTGATGATTGGCCCAACTGGCGTTGGCAAAACAGAAATATCCCGCCGTCTTGCAAAGTTGGCAGGCGCCCCCTTTGTTAAGGTGGAAGCAACAAAATTCACTGAAGTAGGATATGTAGGCCGAGATGTAGAGCAAATCATTCGCGACCTTATTGAGGTAGCAATCCAACTTGTGCGTGAGAAAAAACGCGAGGATGTCAAAGCTCGCGCCCAACTTAATGCAGAAGAGCGTATCTTAGAAGCTTTGGTTGGAAAAACCGCAAGCCCAGCAACACGCGAAAGTTTTCGTAAAAAATTACGTACAGGCGAACTAGACGATAAAGAAGTAGAAATTCAAGTCTCCGATCATAGCGCCAACACCATACCTAATTTTGAAATACCGGGCATGCCTGGAGCACAAATGGGTATCATGAATCTATCTGATCTTTTCGGCAAAATGAATACCCGCACAAAAAGCCTAAAAATCACCATTCGTGATGCTTATAAGCCCTTAATCGACGATGAATCAGACAAGTTGCTTGACCAAGAGCAGATCGTCCAAGAAGCTCTTAAACTCAGTGAAGAAGATGGCATCGTCTTTATTGATGAAATTGATAAAATCGCTACCCGTGATGGCGGCTTGGGCGCCGGTGTTTCACGCGAAGGAGTCCAGCGGGATCTCCTTCCCCTCGTTGAGGGTACTAGCGTTTCTACAAAATACGGACCGATCAAAACCGATCATATCCTCTTCATAGCTTCTGGGGCCTTCCATGTAGCAAAGCCTTCCGACCTCTTGCCCGAATTGCAAGGACGCTTACCGATACGTGTAGAACTCAGTGCCCTTGAGCGAAATGATTTCCGCCGCATTCTAACCGAACCAGAGGCAAGCCTCATTAAGCAATATATCGCTCTCATGGCCACCGAGCAAGTTGAACTAGCATTCACCGATGATGCCATTGATGCTTTAGCTGATATCGCTGTTGATCTTAACGCTACGGTAGAAAACATTGGAGCACGCCGCTTGCAAACCGTCATGGAACGTGTATTAGACGACATCTCATTCAACGCCCCTGATAAAGCTGGGCAGAACTTCAACATTGATGCAGCCTATGTGCGCGAAGCGGTAGGTAGCCTTGCCGCAGATAGCGACCTTTCGCGTTTTATCCTTTAAACTCAAAGCGGCGTTGCCTCTATAAGCAACGCCGCACTCAAGCTAGTGCAGTAGCATTATTTTTCTAAAGCTATTGGTCACTTAAAAATTTATTTTAGTCTTGGTTCGCATCTAAACTGGACTTTTGTATAGGTGTTTCTAATACAGCGCCTTTATCAACTATATCTGGCTCTACTACACGCCCTGAGCCTCCCATCATATTATAATTTAGATGCGAAATCGCCCACCATGTCCCGCCTATAATAATAAAGACGCACACCGCAGCAAACCACATCGTACCCACGTTCCATTTTGCATCAGGCCCTGAATTTAAATGCAAAAAGAAAACAATTTGTACAATGATTTGGATAAGAGCCATGCCGATTAGGTAAATCACCTTGGTACTAATCGCCCAACCATCCAGCATATTCTGCATAACCGGAATAAAAGAGGCCAGCGTCAAAAGCACCGCTAACGCGAAGCCAACCAAATATTTACTAGTACTTACCCCATGGTCATCATGGATCGCATGCTCATGATCTGCATCTTGGTTTTGTGTATGCATACCCATTAAAGTGCTCCTAACAAATAAACCATTGTGAAAACACCCACCCAAACAATATCTAAAAAGTGCCAAAAGATCGACAAACAAGCCAAACGCGTTTTATTATCTTGATCCAAACCGCGGCGGCGTAAATGCACAAACATCAATGCCATCCACAGCAAACCAGCACTCACATGGATTCCATGCGTGCCTACCAACACAAAAAAAGCTGACCAATAGGCTGAGAGCACCTCACGACCAAAAAGAGATGCACCTGTCACAGGATCAATCCCTGCAAAAGCTCCAGGATCTAAATAATAAACCTCACCTAGTAGCTCGTGAAACTCGAAAAGCTCCATTCCAATAAAACAGGCACCTAACACAAAAGTAATGGCTAGCCAAAACTTCGTGCCCGCCAAATGGCCTCTATAGACTTGAACCATTGCCAAACCATAAGTAATGGAAGAAACCAATAAAAGTGCTGTTTCCGTAAGAACAAACTTTAAATTAATAAAATCCTGCCCAGCTTTTCCTCCGCCATAGGCGGAGGAAAATACAGCAAAATTAGCAAAGAGCGTTGAAAATAAGATCAAATCCGAAAGGATATAGATCCAAAATCCAAAAACCATCGTGGAACTTCCGTCATGGTGGTGCTCATCGGCGTGGGTCGTGTTAATTTGGCTCACGCTCATGCTTTTACTCCTTGTTGCTCTAATACAGCTATAAATTCATCCTCTGTTTTCTGCACATCTTCAGCTGGAATATAATAGCCATGATGATCCCCCGTAAGAGAGTGATAAAGGATGGTTCCAATAAAACCCAAGAAACTAAGCCCTACAAGCCACCAAATGTGCCACACAAGCGCGAAACCAATCACCAAAGAAAGAATGCCAGCAATAACGCCTGCAGCTGTATTGGAAGGCATATGGATCTTACTAAAACCTTCCGTTTTACGCCGTTCACCACGCACTTTCATATCCCAATAAGCATCCTCTGAACGAATTACTGGAATAGTAGCAAAATTATAGGCTGGGGGTGGACAAGAAGTTGCCCATTCTAAAGTGCGGGCATCGCCCCATGGGTCATTTTCAATGACAGGCAAGCGCCCTCTATGCTTGATCCCATACCAAACAGCCAAAAGAACCTGAAGGATAAAGCACAAAATACCTATCAGAATGATAAAGACACCCAAAGCTGCTATAATAAAAAAGGGCTGCCAGCTCGGCTCCACATAGTGTTGCAAGCGACGTGTTGCCCCCATAAGTCCCAACGCGTAAACGGGGAAAAATGCGACATAAAAACCTACAAACCAACACCAAAAAGAAAGAGTTCCAAGCAAACGGTTAGGCTTAACACCAAACGCTTTAGGAAACCAAAAAGCAAGACCTGCAAGATAGGCAAAAACCACTCCACCAATGATCGTGTGGTGAAAATGGGCGACTAAAAATAACGAGTTATGAAATTGCCAGTCTGCCGGCACAATAGACAAAAGCACCCCTGTCAAGCCGCCGCCAACAAAGGTGAACATCATGCCCATACACCATAACATAGGCGGCTCAAAGCGGATCCGCCCCTTATACATAGTCAAAAGCCAGTTAAAGACCTTAACTCCTGTAGGCACAGCGATAATCATAGTAGCCACACCGAAGAAGGTGTTAACGACCTCACCACCTCCCATAGTGAAAAAATGGTGGCCCCACACAAGAAGAGAAAGAATCAAGATGACCAAAACAGCCCATACCATCGACGTATAGCCAAAGAGCCGCTTAGAAGAAAAGGTCGGAACTACTTCCGAGACAATCCCAAAAGCAGGGACAACCAGCACATAAACCTCTGGGTGACCAAAAATCCAAACATAATTAATCCATACCATAGGGTTACCGCCTGCGGTATTGGTAAAGAAATTCATGCCTAAATACCGATCGCCTGCTAAAAGTGCAAAAGCAACAGCCAAAACGGGGTAAATAATCAAGATTAAAACATTAGAAACAAATGCTGTCCAACAGAAGACAGGCAAACGCATCATCGACATGCCAGGGGCGCGCATTTTAATAATGGTCGCAATAAAATTCACCGCCCCCATAGTGGTAGCGATTCCCGAAAGCTGTAAAGACCAGAGATAATAATCAACCCCCGTATCGGGGCTCGTCGCCAGTTCAGAAAAAGGCGGATACATCAACCAGCCGCCACGGCCAAAATTTCCGATTCCTAACGAAACATTGATCAAAATCGCCCCAGCAAAAGTGATCCAAAACCCTAAATTATTAGCAAAAGGAAAAGCTACATCGCGTGCGCCAATTTGGAGCGGAATCACGTAATTAAAAAGACCAAATAGAATAGGCGTCGCCATGAAAAAGATCATGATTACCCCATGGGCAGAAAAAATTTGGTCAAAATGATCAGGCGGCAGATAGCCTGCCGCCTCACTCCCCAAAGCCAATGCTTGATGCGTCCGCATCATTAAAGCATCTGCAAAACCACGCACCAGCATAACAAGCCCTAGCACGATATACATAATACCAATGCGTTTATGATCAACGGTGGTGATCCAATTGCGCCACAAAGGCCCCCACCATCCCAACAGGGTTATAGCAGAAACTGCAAGAAATGCCCCGATTATAATAGCAATACATGTAAACAAAACGATCGGCTCATGCGTAAGCGCATGAAATGCACCAGCGACCGGGTCTGTAAGTCTTCCAAACATTTTTCAACCCATATCAAATAAATTTCAACTCAGAAGGAAAACCTTCCCCTCCACGATAAGATCACTGAATCACCCCTGGATCAAACACAGAGCACAAAGCACCCCATAATGACTTAGCAGCAGCTAACTTCATCTGATCTTCATTGCATGTTGTACCTGCATCTACACAACGGTTAACCACCCGATAATAAAGCCGTGGTTCCACAGATGCAAAATAGCGGATACGCGCATCCTCTTCCTTGGCCACGCGATCATTCATCTTTGGCGCTACAGATAAAGCTCGATAAGTTTCGCGATTAAGGGGCGTACCTTCTTTGCGCAATTTTGCAATCCAATCTTCAAATTGATTCTTAGACACGGAATGCCATTTAAAATGCATATTAGAAAAGCCATCGCCGCTATAATTAGCCGAGGCTCCGTCAAATACCCCTCTATCTTCAGCCAATAAATGCAATTTCGCATTCATCTGTGGCATCGCATAAAGAACGGTTCCCAATTTAGGCACCCAAAAAGCATTCACGGCGTTTTCAGAGGTTAATTGCAAAAACACTTGCTGCCCTTCGGGCGCATAAACCTCATTTACCGAAGCTACGCCGTATTCGGGATAGATAAATAACCATTTCCAATCCAACGCTACTGCATCAATTTGCAAAGGTTTAATTTCTCCCGCTACAGCTTTAGATATGGGCTTTGATGGCTCCAAACGAAACGTATAAAAGGCGGTAAATGCACCTAATAACACAACGATCACTACGGGAATCCCCCACATCACCGCTTCGATTCGGTTAGAATGACCCCAGTCAGGACGATAATCAGCTTTCTGATTGCTCGCGCGATATTTTATTGCAAAAAAAACCACCGCAAGCATGACCGGAATCACCACGCAAAGCATGACAAATGTGCAGATGATGATCAAATTTAGCTGTTGTTTAGCGATATAACCCGAGGGATTCAGGACATCAAATTTACAACCTGACAAAAATAAAGTTATGAGGAAAACACCCAAAAGCCCTATCTTCTTATTGAAGTATTTCATTCCACCTACCTCTTATATGCCGCGCATATATTGTGCAAATCTCAAAATCATCGTCCCTCCCCTAATCACAATCTTTGAAAGCAAGCCATAGAGAGCACACCAAATACTGCCTTGTCCATAAAGCAAATCCACCCCAAAATCTAGCGTTGATAGGCACAATCTCACCTATCTCATTACATGATCTTGCCACTTTTAACATATTTATTTTATTAAAACACCAGAATTTGAAAACAATCTCGCCAAATAATCAAGCGCAAAATAATAGCCCATCGCCCCACAGCCGGCGATAATCGCCTTTGCGCGTGTCGCTGTATAGGTGTTATGACGAAAATCCTCACGGGCGTGAATATTAGAGAGATGTACCTCTACTATGGGCCCTGTAAAAATCTCTAAAGTATCTAACAGAGCCACGGACGTATGGCCATAAGCCGCGGGATTAATCACTAATCCAGCCGCTTCATCACAAGCTTCTTGGATCCAATCAACCAATTGTCCCTCATGATTGCTTTGCAAAAAATTAATCCTAAAATCGTGCTCTTGCCCCCAACTACAGCAGAGAGCGTTAATATCTTCAAGCCGCTCATGACCATAAAGAGAAACCGGCCGCCTCCCTAGCATATTGAGATTTGGCCCATTGATCACTGTGATTTGCTTTTGCATAGTCTCTGCCTTTCTATCACCGCGCCAAGGCTTCGCCAGCCTTGATCTCAAAAAAATCAGCCTGCCCTTCAAGGGCACCAAATAAGTAGGGATCTGTTCCCGTCATAAAAGCTTGCGCGCCCAATTCATCCAACACAGTAAACAAAGCCACTCGGCGTGAAGGGTCAAAATGGGCAGCAACCTCATCAAGCAACAATAAAGGCGTAAACCCCACCAAATTCTCAATTAATACCGCGTAAGCTAAAATTAACCCCGTCAATAGTGCCTTTTGCTCTCCTGTTGAACAATGGGCCGCGGGCATATTTTTATCAGCATAATAGACCAATAAATCACTACGATGGGGGCCTTGCATAACGCTCCCATAAAACCCTTCTAAGTGTCGCTCACGTGCCAATCGGTGCATAAAAGCCTCCTCCACTTCAAGGGCTGGTGCTGTAGTAAGCGCCGATTCCAACTCTCCTTCAAGGCGCAAGGACACACGCGGAAAAGCTTCACTGTAGGGTAAGTTTTTCAACAATTGATCAAAATGACGCCATAAATCTAAACGCGCCGCCGCAATTGCTACACCTAAAGTAGCGATTTGCACTTCAATCCCTTCAAACCAGCGTGCATCACCTTTCCTCTCACGGAACAGTCGATTACGAGCCCGCATAGCTTTTTCATAATCAGCCACCCTCCGCCCATGCTGTGGATCTACCGTATAAACCAACCGATCGAGAAAGCGACGACGCTCACTTGCCGGCCCAGTAAAAAGGCCATCCATAGCTGGGGTCAGAGAGATAATGCGGCAATAATCAGCTAAACCATCAACCGATGAGGATGCACCATTAATACGAACAATACGGCTCGCCTCGTCATTTTGCCAAGCAACCCCTAAATTTACCTCATCATAAAGAGGGCTTTGAAGGCGGGCAAAAATTGTGGCTGGCCCTGTGGTGCCGTGGGCGATAAGATCAGCATAGGGGACGCGACGCAGGCCACGCCCAGGCGCCAAAAACGACAAAGCCTCTAATAGATTAGTCTTTCCAGCTCCATTATGTCCAGTAAACACTACATGGCGGCCAGTAAACTCAACTGCAAAACTTGGATAATTACGATAGGCAGATAGTTTTAAAGAATAGACGCCCACCCGCGCAGGAGCTCCATAAGGATGCCGCAAAATAGCCTCCTATATGCGCATCGGCATTAAAACATAAAGTGCTTGCAAACTATCCTTACCACGAATAAGGCAAGGAGCCATCGGCTCCCCAAAAGAAAAGACGGCTTCGTCCCCGCTCAACTGCATAATAATATCCAATAAATAGCGCGAATTAAAGCCAATATCAAAGGCAGCATCCGTATATTCAACGGGTAATTGATCTTCCGCATGCCCGGATTCAGGATTATCAACTAACAAGCGCAATTGACCAGAGGTTAGACTTAACTTGATTGCACGGCCTCGATCACTTGCAAGAATTGCCACTCGATCCACTGCCGCCACCAAGCTCTGCCGGTCAATGACCATTTCTTTACTATTGCTTATAGGAATGATTTTTTGATACTCAGGGAAAGTCCCATCAATCAGCTTAGAAACTAAAATAACTGCCCCAACATGCAGACGAATCGTTCCCTCCGAAAGGTCAATACGTACATCGCTATCACCTTCTTCTCCCAGTAATTTTTGTAACTCATGGACAGTTTTGCGTGGAATAATCACGCCCTTCATGCCTTCACTGCCTATGGGTGCTTCAATTTGCGCTTGTGCTAAACGGTGCCCATCGGCGGCCACCATACGCAAATATGTCCTACCTTCTTCTTCGACAACATGAAAATAAATGCCCGTTAAATAATAGCGTGTTTCTTCGGTAGAAATGGCAAAATGCGTAGCGTCTAGCAAGCGTTTTAAACCCGCGGCGGGCACCAAAAAACTATGGCTGAAATCTACAGATTTTGTTTGCGGAAAATCATCGATTGGCAAAGCCTGAAGGCGAAAATTAGCATGGCCTGCCACAGCCGCCATGGCTTTTCCATCATCTTCCAAGCACAATGCCACTTGACTGCCTTCAGGCAATTTACGCATAATATCATAAAGCAATTGTGCGGGTACCGTAGTCCCTCCCGCCTTTTCAATTGATGCGGTAGTTATCTCCGTAACCTCTAAATCAAGATCTGTTGCCTTGAGTTCTACCTGATTATTTCGGGCATTAATCAAGATATTCGCAAGAATTGGAATCGTATTGCGCCGCTCTACTACGCGATGCACGTGCCCCAATGATTTCAAAAATTGACTACGATCAACAATAATCCGCATCTTACTACCCATCTCAATCTGAAAGGCTTTAACCCCTTAAAACTTATAAGCTTAGGGCTTCTCTAGCATGATTTTCCAAAGGATCAAAGCCCCGCCTCATCGCTCTGCTGACATGATACCGCTTCCTGCAACAGTACCTTATATGATCACTAAGCTGCCTGTTCGCCTATCATCCTTTTTAATAATTCCAACTCTTTGACAAAATATTGGTCGCCCCCCACTAAGCCCTCAATTTTGCGAACCGCGTGTAAGACTGTTGTATGGTCACGGCCACCAAAACGGCGACCAATTTCGGGCAAAGAACGCGGTGTTAATACCTTTGCCAAATACATAGCCACCTGGCGCGGTTTTACAATAGTACGGGTACGGCGCGCTGAGAGCAGATCCTGCTTGGAAATGTTATAATGGCGCGCCACAATCCGCTGAATTTCTTCAATACGAATCCGCTTTTTAGCATGCGTAGGCGTGAGATGCCCCAATAATTCATCAACCCGCCCCACTGATAAGTTGGCCTCGAACGACTGCCGAAACAATAATTGATTAAATGCCCCTTCAAGGTCGCGCCCACTACCAGAAATAGTGCGCGCTACATGTTCTAATACCTCGTCCTCAATAGCAATAGTTTTATCCTCTTGTTGAGCCACAACAAGGCGCTGACGAAGCATTTTAAGGCGCATATCATAATCAGGAGCCTCAATTTCCAAAGCAACTCCACAAGCCAAACGCGAGCGCACCCGTAAATCCAAAGATTCCAACTCTGCAGGCGGGCGATCAGCCGCTACTACTACCTGCTTAGCGCCATCTAAAAGCATATTCAACAGATGACAAAATTCATTCTGGATTGATTTTCCTTGCAAAAATTGCATGTCGTCAATGATCAACAAATCAATATCACGCAATTGTTCCTTAAACGCCAAAGCATCATTATCACGAATAGCGGTAGCAAAACGCCACATAAAATATTCTGCCGTTAAATAAAGAACTCGCGCGGGCACATCACGTGCCAGAGCAGCCGCGGCGATCGACTGTAATAAATGGGTTTTACCAAGACCTACGGATGCATGAATAAAAAGCGGGTTAAAACGACGCGCTGTCTTATGATTCTCTGCTACCGCCCGCGCGGCCGCCAAGGCTACCCGATTTGGCGCGCCTTCCACAAAACTATCAAAATTATAACGCGCATCTAAAGGTGAGCCTGTCACTAACCGCTCATCTGCACCACGCCCATAAGAAGACCTAGGAAGATGCGCTACAATAGGGGAATTAGCTAGCATCGATGCGCGCGTTTTCCCAGTTATGGCCTTTGCATCATCGGCTAGCGGAGCGCTTACGGCGTTTCCTGCATTGCTTGCGTTTTTCACGCTTTGCTTATTAGTGCGCACCAAAAGCTCAACACGCAAAAGGCTTGGATTTTCTTGGTTCCATAAAGCGCTTAAAAGAGCCATATAATGATTATTAATCCAAGAGCGCAAAAAAGCCGTTGGTACCGATAATTTTACAACAGCGCGACCATATTCACACAATTGCAAACGCCCAAACCAGCTGGAATAAGCTTCTGTTCCTACTTGAGCCTTCACCTGCGCCATCACACGACCAAAAGCCGCTCGCCCTTCTTCTATAAGCGATTGCTGATTTTGATCAAGCATAGCCTTGTCAATATTTGCCTCCATAGGCACCGCCTTTTCTATTGCTGACACGACCACTGATTTTCTCCAAAGACCATCTATTTTTTAGATAAGACACGCGGTCTCATCTTCCCTTCGTAAATCCAAATTCCGCACGCCTTGAGCGCGTAACCCAAAAAAAACCTCCCTGCTGGCATATCAAATGCCACAGTCAAACTTGCATTGATTCATAAGATCCGCCCGACAACCCCTAGTTCGAATGCTCAATTATTAAGGACTTTAATATGTAAGACCTGGCGATCTTACAAACTCAACCCATAATTCGTTCACGCCCCTCTCTAGATACAAATAATCGTACAAACCAGTTACCCTCAAAACTATAAGGCAAGAGACTTTCTAACTCTCCTTTAAGCATAACGCCTTGACGTACACATCCAGCCCATGCTGAAAAGCAAAACTCAAAAGCCCCCCTTTCAAAATTATATATCTATATCTATAGGGCGATGCTTTTCTGAAGCCAGTGCGCTATTCCCTTTTGTGATCATACAAAACCTCTTGCGCCGATTGCAAGCCCTCCAAAATTGCCCTACAGCAAGACATAAAGTCTAAACCGCACCCGCGCAATAAGATGGTCTTTTGTAACAAGATTGATTCAACAAGCTTTTTTCTTTGAGGAGCCTAATGATTCCGCTTTACTGTACTCCTTAAAAAAAAATTAAAAAAAATCCTTGACACAAAATACAAGAATCAATGAAAGAAAAAATGGAGGGTATTTTATTAACCATATGAAATATTTAATATTTTTATTGTAAGAGAAAAATTTAAGCGGCTTTTTTGGCTTTTTTTTCTCACTTTAAGACAAAGATGCATCAAGTAAAAGCTAGAATCGCCAAGCTGGATAAATCAGACTAAAGGCAAAAACGAGAATCATAGAAAACGTAAGAGCCCAAATATATAGCTAAACACGTGAAAGAAACGCGATAGCCCTAAGGCGATTCGCAAAAGCGCGTGATGCTAAAAACACTATGATACTACGCAAAAAAGCCGCCCTAAAGAGCGGCTTTATCAAAGTTCGTCTAAAAAACTGAGAGCTTAATTAAGCTGAAAGAGCTTTTAAGCGCTTTGCTAAGCGCGCTACTTTGCGCGCCGCGGTATTTTTGTGCCACACACCTTTGCTAACTGCACGCATAATTTCTGGTTCGACCCCTTTAAAAGCCAAATGAGCTGCTTCTTTATCACTACCAGCGATAGCATCATCAAACTTGCGAATAAAAGTACGAACCCGCGAACGACGGGCGCTATTCACTTCAGTGCGGGCAACAATCTTACGCGCCGCTTTTTTGGCAGAAGGTGTATTCGCCATAATCTCTCTCTTTCCCTCTCGGCCACGCCGAAACTAAAAACCCTAAACACAGCTCTAAAACCAGAGTTTAAAGCACAAATTTGCCGCTATATAGCGTATTTTATCGCTTTGCGTCAATGAATTTCTCATATTGCAATAGACACTCTCGATCCACGCACCCCGCAAAAATAAACAGGGCACACGACAAAACAGAAAAGAAAATACGCCTATAGGCGCAATTCTTTAAATCCTTTAGACAAGGGCGCGTAAAACATAAGGTAAAATACCACCATTATGAAGATATTCAAGCTCATCCAATGTATCAACACAGCATAAAAGCGTGACATCCCGCTGGCGTCCATCGGCATAATGAACGGTTGCTTTAATGAGTTCACGGGGTTTAAGGGCATTAATGCCAAGAATATCAACCCGTTCATCTCCCCTCAAGCCTAAGCTCTTCCAGCTTTGGCCATCGGTAAAAACAAAAGGAATAATCCCCATACCTACAAGGTTTGAACGATGGATTCGCTCAAATGATTGAGCAATTACCGCTCTTACGCCTAAGAGGTTCGTGCCCTTAGCTGCCCAATCTCGAGAAGACCCATTGCCATACTCAATCCCCGCAAACACTACCAAAGGCGTGTTTTCTGCTTGATAACGCATAGCTGCATCATAAATTGATTGCTCTTCGCCCGAGGGATAATGGATCGTATAGCCACCCTCACGGCCATTTTCTCCCAGCATGAAATTGCGAATCCGAATATTGGCAAAAGTACCACGCATCATAACTTCATGATTGCCGCGCCGCGTGCCATATTGGTTGAAATCAGCAGGCAAAACTCCACGACTAATTAGATAATCCCCAGCAGGGGAGTCGCGTTTAATAGAACCCGCAGGAGATATATGGTCGGTAGTGATTTTATCACCAAACAATCCCAAAATCCTTGCTTCGCTAATATCTTCCAAAGAAGTTGGTACTTTTGGCATAGCATCAAAATAAGGCGGATTACGCACATAAGTTGAACTATCATCCCAAACATAAGTAGAACCCGCTGACACTTGAACAGCTTGCCAACGCGCATCTCCCTTAAAGACATCAGCGTATTTTTCGCTGAAAATCTTACGAGTGACGTTTTGCGCAATAAGTTCTTGGATCTCTTTGCTACTAGGCCAAATATCCCGCAGGTAAACTGGCTTACCATCGAACCCTTCGCCCAAAGGCTCGCGGGTAAGATCTTTGCACACCGTTCCAGCCAAAGCATGAGCCACCACCAGAGGTGGTGAAGCAAGATAATTAGCTTGAACATCAGGCGAGACCCGCCCCTCGAAATTACGGTTCCCCGAAAGGACAGCTGCTGCAATCAAGCCATTTTCATTAATGGTTTTAGAAATTGATGCTGGTAAAGGTCCCGAATTGCCAATACAGGTGGTACATCCAAACCCCACGATGTTAAAACCTAAAGCATCGAGATCTTTCTGCAAGCCCGCTTTCTCTAAATAAGCCGCTACCACTTGCGAGCCTGGTGCGAGCGATGTCTTAACCCACGGCTTCGTTTTTAATCCTCTCGCCACAGCATTGCGCGCCAAAAGCCCCGCAGCAATTAAAACGCTCGGATTAGACGTATTAGTGCAAGAAGTAATAGCAGCAATGACTACATCCCCATGACCAATTGCATAATCCTCGTCCGCCACCTTGTAGCGCCTATCTTGGGCACTGGTTTTCTTATAATCACTAACAAGAGCGGTTTTAAACCCTTCCGCTACCGTTTCAAGCGGCAAACGCCCTTCTGGCCGTTTAGGACCCGCCATAGAGGGCACCACCTCTCCTATATCTAGGGTAATGACATCACTAAACACTGCCTCGGGTGTTGCTGGATCGCGCCACAAACCTTGAGCCTTAGCGTAGGCCTCAACGAGGGCGATTCGCTCTTCATCGCGGCCTGTCATATGCAAGTAACGAATAGTCTCGTTATCGATAGGAAAAAAGCCACAAGTTGCACCATATTCAGGACCCATATTAGCGATTGTAGCTCGATCAGCCAAAGTCATATAGTCAAGGCCAGGACCAAAAAATTCAACAAATTTTCCAACTACACCCTTTGCTCGCAACATTTGGGTAACTGTCAAAACTAAATCTGTAGCAGTAACCCCTTCCTTAAGTCGGCCAGACAAACGGAAACCAATCACTTCGGGCAGAAGCATTGAAATAGGCTGACCTAGCATTGCTGCTTCCGCTTCAATACCCCCCACGCCCCAGCCCAAAACGCCCAGCCCGTTTACCATAGTGGTATGGGAATCTGTTCCTACACACGTATCAGGGTAAGCGGTCAAGACGCCGTCTCGTTCATCCGTCCAAACGCATTGCGCAAGATATTCCAAATTAACTTGATGACAAATGCCCGTACCAGGAGGCACCACACGAAAATTTTTGAAAGCTTGCTGACCCCATTTTAAAAAGCGATACCGCTCGCCATTGCGCTGATACTCAAGGTCAACATTATGCTGAAAAGCCAAAGGATTTCCAAAATCATCCACAATTACCGAATGGTCAATCACCAAATCAACCGGCACCAACGGATTAATCCTTTGCGCGTCTCCCCCTAATTTAACCATAGCATCACGCATAGCTGCCAAGTCAACGACCGCAGGCACCCCCGTGAAATCCTGCATTAAAACACGAGCAGGCCTATAAGCAATCTCAGCTCCAGCCTGTCCCTTATCTTTAAGCCATTTGGCGATATTGCTAATATCGCCTTTTTTAACCGTACGCCCGTCTTCCGAACGCAAAAGATTTTCAAGCAGAACCTTCATCGAAAAAGGTAAAGAAGAAACCCCCTCAAGGCCATTTTTTTCCGCTTCCGTTAGGCTATAATAAATATATTCTTTTTGGCCAATATGCAAAGTTTTGCGGCATTTAAAACTATCAATATGCGACACGAGTGTTTGTCCTTATACTGCGAGCTTCCTCCAGAACAGCCCTCCACCGCAAATCAAGGGCGGAGAAGAGAGCGGGTGCAGTCATTTCCGCTGTCCGTTCCTAAATTTAGGCCTTAATGTGAAGGCCGATCCTAAAATTCATTCTACACCGACCGCTGATGTATCTTAAGAGCTTATAGAATTTTTTTTTGAACTCTTCTAGACTGAATCAGAAAAAAACGCTAGCCTTACCTCATCTAAAAGATAAAATATGTAACAAAATAGTAAGATCTTACCATATAAAAGCACCAAGAAAATATTCTTAGCATAAAATTAATTCTGTGTAGATTGACTTTGGAAACCATCAAAGTCTTTATAATACAGCTATACACCCTACATAGACTATGTAAAAGATCGCCTTAGATCTAGAGCCACGTAAGGAAATTATAAGCTTAAACCAAAGCGAAACACTAGATTTCGTACCATATACCATATAGAGGTAAAATAATGCACATAACGGTGCAAAATCTTGCAGGACAAGCGGGGGATGAGCTGATATTCCATCAGCTCTCTTTTGACCTAAAACCTCAGAAATGTCTGCAAGTTACGGGTGCAAACGGCGTAGGAAAGTCTACTCTTTTACGAATCATTGCGGGCCTTCGCCCCCCCGCTTGTGGATATATCCACGCAACAAAAGAGGGCGAAACCCACCCCCTCGCATCGATTTGCCACTATATAAGCGTTGAAAACACCATGAAAGGTTCGTTAAACACTCTAGAAAACTTACGCTTTTGGGCGCGTTTTTTAGAGGTACCTGCCGCGAATGCCCAAAACATCTTAAACGCAATGGATCTTGCTCCTCTCGCAGATCTTCCTTTCCGTGCTCTATCCACAGGGCAAAAACGCCGATTAGGCTTAGCGCGTCTTTTATTAGCCTATAGGCCTTTGTGGATTTTAGATGAGCCCACTTCTGGGCTGGATACAAAGGCGACGACCTTCTTTGGTACCATTCTTAAAGCCCACCTATCTCAAGGTGGTATGGCTCTCATTGCAAGCCATATCGCCTTACCCTTTACCCCCCATGACTATATAAATCTGCATGGTTTTGCCCCGCATGCAGCAGAAGAAGGAGACGGTGATGCGAGCGATTTTTTGGCGTGATCTTACCTTAGCCTGGCGTAGTAATCACCATTTATTCACAGGCATCATCTTCTTTATCGCGCTAATCATCCTCACCCCCTTTTCAGTAGGGCCTGCGCCCCAATTGCTCAATAAAATCGCGCCCGGCATGCTTTGGGCGGGGGTTTTATTAGCCAATCTATTAAGCCTTGATAGCCTCTTTCAAAATGACCACGAAGATGGCAGCCTTGAACAATTTATCCTCACCCCCTTCTCTAACTTGGCTCTCCTAGTTTTCGCCAAAGCCCTTGCTCATTGGATTGCACTAATCCTTCCCCTGATCATAATCATGCCAATTTTAGCCCTCACTCTTCATCTTAATCTGAACGTGATTATCTCCATTCTAATAGGCCTTCTTTGCGGCACCCCAGCCATCACCTTTATCGGCACGCTAGGTGCAGCCCTTTCCGTTTCGCTCCCACAAGGGGGGATGCTTATTGCCATTCTCACCCTTCCCCTCATTATCCCTGTGCTGATTTTTGGTATCGCTACCGCCCATGTAAACGACCAAATTTCCAACACAGCTCTTTCTTTCTTATTAGCGCTTTCTTTATTTTTTGCCATTCTTGGCCCGACCAGTTCTGCTTTAGCTCTCAAATATCTTACTTAAAAATAGGCCCCTCTCAGCACAGCATGAGTACGATAAAATAGAACCTTATCTATAATGGAAATGGAAAACATCAATGTCTAATAGGCAAACGACCAGCACCAAAAACTCTTCAAGAAAATGGTGGTTCTTTTTGGTCAACCCTGATCAATTTTTATCGCAAACCGCGCCCCTCATTCCCCTCTTTGCTCTCCTAGCCTTGGTCGTTTTAAGCATTGGGCTCTATATGGTTGCCCACTCCCCCGATGATTATCAACAAGGGGTGACGGTGCGCATCATGTATCTGCACGTGCCCTTTGCTTGGCTTTCTATGTTCTGTTATGCACTAATGGGGGTAAGCGCCTTTGGTGTGATAGTATGGCGCCACGTACTCGCAGATATATGGATCAAGTGTGCGGCTCCTTTGGGCGCTACATTTACAGGCCTTGTCCTATTAACAGGTAGTCTATGGGGACGACCTACTTGGGGTACGTGGTGGGAATGGGATGCACGCCTCACCTCTGTTTTTATTCTGTTCCTTATTTATTTAGGCACCATTACTTTACGCCACGCTTTTAATGAGCACAAAAAAGCAGGAATCGCTTGCGCTATTTTTACGCTTGTGGGCTGTATTAATCTTCCGATCATCAAATTCTCCGTTGATTGGTGGAATACATTGCACCAGCCTGCTTCCATTTTCCGCTGGCAAGGACCAAGTATCGACCCCACTATGCTTTGGCCATTGATGGTTATGGCACTAGGATTTACGCTTCTCTTCATTACCCTTCAACTTATCAGTATGGGGAATGAAATCCGCCGCCGAAAAATCATACAATGGCAGATCTCCTTTGCCAGAAAGAACCGCCATCAAGGGAGCGCGTAATGGATCTTCAACAACTTTTTTCTCAAACCGGCTTGAGCCAAGAGCACATCACCGTCTTAGCCTATGGGCTTACAGCCCTTATCTTAGCAATACTCATTTCTTGGCTTTTATGGGAGCAACGCCGTCAAAAACGACGCTTGCGAAACTTACCAATGCAAGAGAAATCCAATGCAGAATAACCATCCTGAGCCTTCCGCCCCGCGTCCGAGTTTCAAGGGCACTCTCTTTGCCCCCCTATTGATTTTTCTTGCCTTTATTGGCTTCGTTACTTATCAAATGATAGTCAACCAAGGCCAAGACCCAAGCCTCGTACCTAACGCTTTAGCAGGAAAAACAGCACCACAAACGCCTTTTCCATACCTTTTTACCCATGGCGATTTCGATATACAATCTTTAAAAGGCCAAGTTCTCCTCGTAAATTTCTGGGGCTCTTGGTGTTCTCCTTGCCGAGAAGAGCACGCAACCTTGATGGCCATTGCACAAGACAAGCGCTTCCACCTCATCGGGGTGAATTACAAGGATAACATTGACAACGCGCGAAAATTTTTAAAAGTTTTTGGCAACCCGTTTACCGCAATCGGCTCAGACCCACATGGCATCATCGCCATTGATTGGGGAGTCTATGGTCCGCCTGAGACATTTCTAATCAGTAAAGATGGGCGCATCCTTTATAAACATATAGGCCCTTTAAACCTTGAGCTTTATCACAAAGACCTACTTCCGCGCCTGGAGCAAGCGCTTAAGGCTTCGAATGAAATTTAAAAAGGCTTACCCATTTGAAAAAGGCGCTCAAGTTGCGTAACGTTGTCTTGAATGTTAAAGCCCTTTTCTAAAAGCCAAGCATCGTTGAAATAAGTAGAGGCATAGCGCTCGCCTCCATCGCAGATTAATGCAACCACAGCCCCCTCTTGCCCTTGGCGCATCATATCAGAAATCAGTTGCGCAGCTGCCCAGATATTAGTACCCGTCGACCCCCCGCAGCCACGCCCTAAAATGTTACTTATGACTCGCATAGCCGCTAAACTTGCCGTATCTGGCACGGCGATCATACGATCAATAACCGCAGGCAAAAAAGAAGGCTCAACCCGCGCACGGCCGATCCCCTCAATACAGGATGTACAATGAGAAACCTCATGAATACTTGAGTCAGCATAATGACGATGGAACACCGACCCTTCAGGATCAGCCACACATAAACGCGTTGTATATTGGCGGTAACGGATATAGCGCCCTAAAGTAGCTGATGTTCCTCCTGTACCAGCACTTGCAACGATCCAATCAGGAATAGGATATGCTTCTTGAGCCATTTGCTCAAAAATCGACTCAGCAATATTATTATTGCCACGCCAATCAGTAGCCCGTTCAGCATAAGTGAATTGATCCATATAATAACCGCCCAATTCTTGCGCCAAGGCTTGCGCTACAGAATAGACGGATTTGGGATCATCCACGAGATGCACCTGTCCGCCATAGGCGGCAATAGCTGTCAATTTTTCAGGCGAAGTAGTACGTGGAACTACCGCAATAAAGGGCACACCAATCAAATTGGCGAAGTAAGCTTCTGAGACCGCAGTTGAACCACTAGAAGCTTCAATGACTGTAGTTTTGGGGCCTATTTTACCGTTACACAAGGCATATAGAAAAAGTGAACGCGCCAACCGATGTTTAAGACTACCGGTAGGATGAGATGATTCATCCTTCAAATAAAGCGTGATCTTATGAGGGCTAGGCAAATCCAAACGTAATAAATGTGTATCCGCCGACCGTCGTGCTTCGGCTTGGATCGCATTTAGCGCCGCGTGCAACCAGACGCGGCTACAACAAGCCGTTGCTTCAAAACCAAGAAAAGGGGAGAGGTTCACTATAAAATCTCCTTTTCCAGCTTAGAAAAGATAATCAAAACTACAAACAAAAGCGCGCGTATCTTTCAAAATAACAATAAGTTAGAAGGCTAGGCTCTAATTCGACGCCGTTCAGAAACGGGCTGGAAGGCAACTTTTGCGTGATAAGGGCAATAGGGGCTACTTTCATCCGACTGCGCCCCGCAAAATGCAAAATCAGGAGACAAAGGATCACCCACTGGCCACTTACATGTGTGTTCTGTTAACTGTAAAAGGTTAAGCCGGCGCGACACTGGCTCTATATCAGGACTTAGGGGCGTATCTACAGGCGCTGTAGGTTCTAACCGTTTATCTAAAACAGATTCAGATAATACGGAAGCAGTTCCCTCCTGCCTCAGCATTGTAGACTTTAATGCTTCCTCATCCTTACCAGCATCATTAGCAATAAGGCTAGCATCATCATGACTAACGGTCTCAGCTGGTAAAGGCGCAACAAACTCCTCAGCACCAACCTGTGGGCTGGTAGTGGATTCCGAAGTAGGTTCAGGCAAAGGCTTCTTAGGCTTGCTTGTTGCACTTGGATTAACCTTACCGCGCCCGCCCAGTTTCAAACGATGCACTTTCCCGATCACTGCATTGCGACTTACGCCACCCAATTGAGTAGCGATCTGGCTTGCACTCAAACCCTCTCCCCACAACTGCTTTAAGAGCGTAACCCGCTCATCTGTCCAATTCATACTGGCACTCCATTTCAAGCACGCCACAAGACACTTTAATACCTCATTGCCCGCGCTCACCAAATCTTTTATAAGGCTTTAGTGCCCACTAGCAAACTTTTTGGTCTTTACTTCACTATTCTCTCAAATAGAAACCTCTCCTAGGTCTCTACCACAACCTACAATGCACAAACCCATCTAGCGATGAACCCACCAGAGATCCTAGCTCTATATAAAGCTGCAATCTTAAAGCCGCCTATGCAATAAAGTCCAACCCAAAGGCAGATGCCTAATACTTTTGCATCCTCTAAAAAATCATTTACCAAGATCCATGCAGAATATACTATGCAACAATGCAAATGACAAGGCTTTACCCCTATTCTAACGCCGTTTAGCCTTACTACGTGCCTACAAGAAATGTGCCTTCATGCAACAGCAAAAATTTCTATCTAATCCAAAAGCTTTTAACAGATAATTGACATTTTACCAAAGCTAAAGCAAGGATGATAAGCATTTATTGCCACTTCAGGAGAGAAACCTATGTCCTATCAGGCGACTAGCGATGCATTTAACGGCCTTTATGATTGCTTTGCCCGCACGCCCCTTTCCTTCACTCATGGAAAAGGCGCATGGCTTTATGATGAAAAAGGCACTGCTTACCTTGATTTCATGGCTGGTATCGCTGTGAACGCCTTAGGGCATGCTCACCCCGCCCTCACCCACGCTCTCAAAGAGCAAGCCGAAAAATTATGGCACACCTCTAACCTTTTCCAATCCCCCCTGCAGGCAGGTGTCGCTGCAACCTTATGTAAACATAGCTTTGCTGATAAAGTATTTTTTTGCAATTCAGGGGCTGAAGCACTCGAATGCGCGATTAAAACCGCGCGTCGCTATCACTACAGCCGCAATCGCCCCGAAAAAATAGATATCATTAGTTTTGAAGGCGCCTTTCACGGCCGCACCTTAGCGACATTGGCGGCAGGAGGACAAGAAAAATACCTGGCAGGGTTCGGGCCCAAAGCAGCAGGCTTTATCCAAGTCCCGTTAAATAACGAAGTAGCGTTAACCAAAGCTATCTCTCCCACGACCGCCGCCCTTTTGATCGAACCCATACAAGGGGAAGGCGGGGTGCGGGTTGTATCAACCGAATTTTTACGCACTCTACGTGCCTTATGTAATCAAAATCAGCTTTTGCTTATCTTTGATGAAGTTCAAAGTGGCATCGGCCGAGCAGGCACACTGTTCGCTCATGAAACCGCGGGCACTACACCCGACATTATGGCTCTCGCCAAAGGTCTTGGCGGTGGTTTCCCACTTGGTGCTTGTTTAGCAACCCATGAGGCTGCTAGCGGCATGGGCCCAGGCAGCCATGGCACAACATTTGGCGGCAATGCTTTAGCCATGGCGGTTGCCAACAAATTACTAGAGATTATACTAGCCCCGCATTTCCTACCTACGGTTCAGGAACGCGCCAAGCAGTTGCAAAACGGTTTGTACCGCTTAGTTGACACATACCCCCAACTTTTAGAAACAGTACGTGGCCGAGGACTTTTTTTAGGACTTAAATGTAAAATTCCCAACACAAAACTTATCAAATCCCTAGAAACACAACATATGCTTGTCGCAGGTGCTGGTGATAATGTAGTGCGGCTCCTCCCCCCCCTTAATATCAACACCGATGAGATCAATATAGCGCTTAACAAGCTTGATACAGCGCTCCAAACCCTACAATAAAGGAGTCCTTCATGAAAGCCGCGCCCCGCCATTTTACCGACCTTGCGCAACTTTCCCCTCACGAGGCGCGTTTTCTGCTTAAAAAAATTAAAGATATCAAAGCACAATTCAAAAAATCAGGGCGAAGTACAGTCTTAGCAGGAAAAAGCTTAGCGATGATCTTTGAAAAGCCTTCCACCCGTACCCGCATCTCCTTTGATCTTGCCATGCGCCAATTAGGCGGAGATAGCATCATGCTCACCGGCTCAGAAATGCAGTTAGGACATAGTGAAACGATTGCCGATACGGCGCGGGTTCTATCGCGTTTTGTTGACATTATTGCCTTCCGCACCACTCATCATGAGCGTTTATTAGAACTCACCCATTCTGCCCATGTACCAGTGATTAACGGCCTAACCGATAGCACCCATCCATGCCAAATCCTAGCGGATATTCTTACTTATGAAGAACACCGCGGTCCTATTACTAATAAAGTCTTTGCTTGGACGGGTGATGGCAATAACGTTCTTCATTCCTTTATCGAAGCTGCAGCCCTCTTTCAATTCACCCTTCGCATAGCCACCCCCATAGGCAGCGAACCGCAGCATGAATATATTAAAGCAGCCAAAGCCCGCGGTGCCAAAATCGTCCTCAGCCATGATCCCAAAGAAATAGTATACGACGCTGATTGCGTGGTAACCGATACATGGGTTTCGATGGGGCAAGAATTTCGTGCGCGCTCGCACACCGTCTTCCAACCGTTTCAAGTGAATGAAACGCTAATGGCTCTCGCTAAACCTGATGCGCTATTCATGCACTGCCTGCCCGCCCACCGTGGCGAAGAAGTGGTAGACACAGTAATCGATGGCCCTCAATCCGTGGTCTTTGACGAAGCCGAAAACCGCATCCACGCCCAAAAGGCCGTACTCCTTTGGTGCTTTGGGTTAATCGAAGCCGAGCTAGCGCCCTAAAACCCACCTATTCATAAACCAATAGATCCCTGCACCTTTATGAAATGAATCATCCTCCCATGACTCCTATGCTCTCAAACAATAAGTCTAATATTTTCCACGATGATATGATCATACCTTTTACCATTCCTGCCCTCAATGCCCGCGGCCGCGCTTGCCAATTGGGCTCAGTAGTAGACCATATCCTGAAACGACATGCATACCCAGAGCCGGTGGCCGCCCTTTTAGCCGAAGCCCTCACCCTTACAGGGCTTCTTGGAAGCACTTTGAAGTTTCAAGGAAAATTTACCCTACAAAGCAATAGTGATGGCCCTATCAGCCTATTAGTTTGTGATTTTCATGCTCCGCATGCTTTACGCGGCTATGCACGCTTTGATGAAGCACGCGTAATAGAAACTCTCAGAGAAGGGAAAAACCGCCCTCTTGATTTATTGGGCAAAGGAAACTTTGTTCTCACCCTTGATCAAGGCCCCCATACCCAACGGTATCAAGGCATTGTTGCGTTAGAAGGCGATACACTCCAAGAAATAGCCCGCCGCTATTTTGAACAATCAGAACAAATCCCCACAACCCTTCATTTAGGGGTAGCTCAATTGCTCACGCCTAGCGAGTTCGACCCGTTAAAAAAACAATGGCGCGCTGGGGGGCTTTTAGTGCAATTTCTACCAAAAACCGCTTCACCGCCCCCCCCTACCAGTCATGATGCGTGGGATGAAATCTGTGCCCTTACCCAAACAATTAGTATTGATGAACTTACCGACCCCAACATTTCTAGCCAAAGACTTTTATTTCGCCTATTTCATGAACATGAAGTAGAAGTCTTTCCCTCCATAGCTTTACGCGACCAATGCACTTGTTCACGCGTTCGTCTATGGGAGATTTTAGAAAATTTTTCAGCCGATGAACGTGCCCAAAGCGTAGAAGATGGACAAATCACTGTTCAATGCGAATTTTGTTCTACGCAATACCATTTCCAACCCGATGAATTTTCTTACCACAAGCGCACACCCACAAAATAGTAATTTTCTCTCTAAGAGAGAGAACGCAATACAGAGAGCAAAGCCACAAAAAACCAGTAAAAGCCCCCCTAAACTTAATGATAAAGCATTACAGTGTCCTTATGAAGGAGCTGGAACCATAAACCTTTTACCAATGCATGAGATGCAATTAAAGATACCCTCGCCGAAGCCGCGCTATCTTGAAGTAATACAACCATTATTAAGGTAGAATTAATACAGTTTCACGAAGGACGCCTTATCATAAAGTAATATAGAAGCCCTATAACTGCTGCCATGCCTGATAGTATAAACATTAAATGCTGATAGCTTCCCGCCAAATTATTACCATTTGTGATGACTGAAACAGTTAAAGCCGCCCCGCACGCCCCCCCAATATTGTGGATAGTCCAAGATGTGCCCATGGCTACTGCAGCGTTTGAATTGGGAAGGGTCTGCAACGCAACTAAAGTAGCGGGTCCCAAAATGGCGCCCCAGCCAGTTCCAAACAATATAAGCCCAATAAAAAACAGAAAAGAAAGACTGTCTTTAGATGCTAACCCTAGGCTAAATGCAGCTAACACAAACATGGCCAAGCCGATAAATATGGGAAAATTCGGCGATATATGGCCGCTTTTATGCCCTACCCATGCCGAGGAGATAGCAAAAGTACAGGTAGCAGGAAGCAATAAAAATCCAATTTGCAAATCGTTTTTATTTGCGACATTTGCCAACAGCATGGGGAGAGAAAGCAAAATACTGGAGTAAAAAACAGCAAGAAAGAAGGTGGAAATTAAAGCAGCTAGAAAATAATTATTTTTAAAAAATTGAAACTCTACGAGGGGATCTTTTGATTTTTTCTCAATAAAAAAGAATAGAGTGCAAAATAAAAAAATAGAAAATAGAAATAAATATTTTAATTTTTCGTTTTCAGACATAGAGAATGAACCAATGAGAGAGATAAGGGCTAATATTAATGTAATACAGCCAAACACATCCATCTTCCTATCCTTATTTCCTTTCTTTTCGTCCACGAATTTAAAACAAAAGAATAGGCTTAATAATATAAATGGTATGTTAATTAAAAAAGCATATCGCCATTCAATGAGACCAGAAAAAAAACCTCCAACCACAGGTCCAATAGCTAAACCTATGCCATTAACAGCAAAAAGTATACCTAACGCTTTCCCTTGTTCTTCTTGATTAAACATATAAGAAATAATGGCGCCTGATACCGTATAGAGGATAGCGCAACCAATGCCTTGTATAAAGCGAAAAACAATGAGTAATAGAAAGCTATCGGCAATCCCAACAAGGAGGGAGCTTACGCCAAAAATAACAAGCCCCAACAGGAGAAGCCTCTTCCTCCCCCATATATCCGCCATAGCACCAACCGGCACCATGAATGCAGAAAGAGCAACCATAAACACAGAAGTAGTCCATTGTGCATCTCGCAAAGGAACAGCAAATTCTCGACCAATGGCCGGAATAATCGTATTCACGACTGTTAAATCAATACACCCTAAAAAACTAGCAATGCAGATGCCAAAAAGTGCCGCATAGCGATCTGTTTTCAATTTTAGATTAGACATATTAAAGATCCCCTGATGAAATGTGATACCCTCCTAAAGGGCCATAACAAAGCGCGTGTTTTTAAAGTTTACTATTAATTTCAATAAGTTATAGGTTGATAAATGGAGTTTAGGATTGTAAAAATAGGGTAGGGAAGCACTACGGCGCCTTTTTTCAAATAAACTTTTAACCTTTTCTAATTTATTACAAACAAATGTTATGGCTGAGGGCGCCTTATCCGAATATAAAGCGCGCCTTTGCCGCCATGAACAGAGCTAGCATCCTGGTAGGCCCCAATCAGCGGAAGAAATAGCGGACTCTTTAACCAATGGGGTACCATTTCGCGTAAGACACCTGCACTTCCATAAGACTTCCCACGCCCCGTAATCACCAAAACATGACGAAAACGCTGTTGATAAGCCCGCATAATAAAATCATACAATAATTGGTGAGCCCGCGCTTGGCATAGACCGTGGAGGTCAAGTTTCGCTTCAAGAGAAATACGCCCCTTAGCAATTTTGCGCTGCGTTGGAAGGTCGATTAAATGTAAAGATAAAGGTGATGAGATGATAGCAGATTGAACTGCGCTATATTTATAAGGCTTAGTGAACGTTGCAGGTACGCATTCTTCCCTGGCGACCGCCGGCGGCAAAAGGGGCGAACGACGCCTAGGCAGAGGTGTAATAGTGCGACAAAGGGCAGCCCATAGCGCTTGGTCATCACGCTGCAATTGAGCTTCCCTTAGTTTTTGTTTATTCCCATCCATCGCACCTTCTCAGCGCTTATCTTCTTCCGTATGGCGTAAACGCCAATTTGGATCTTCCGATTTTGTATTACGGGCAAAAGTCCACAAATCGCGGATCTCCACAATCTCTTCTGGATTCCCATCCACTAAATGCCCCTCAGCATTATAGGTAGCAGAAATGATCTGACTCACAAGCCGAATCGTAATCGCCGCATAATTACCCTCAAGACCGGCCGCCACAAAATCTGCTTCTTCAATACTGACAAAGCGAAACTCTACTCGTTCCCCTGCTGTCTCTCGCTGCTTTAAGGCAGCAACGAAACTTTCCAAGGCTTCAGGCGCCAAAAGTGCATTCAGCGTTTGCCGGTCATCGCAAGCAAAGGCAGTGAGGATGGCTTCATAAGCCACCCGCGCCCCCCCTAAAAAGGAACGAGGAGAAAAATTAGGATCTTCAACAAAAATCTCCTTTAAACCTTTATGGAGTACGCTATTAGATCGCGCCGCTTCATCAATCTGTGCTAAGACATCAGCAGACTGCACCTCAGATGCGGGAGGCTCTTTCTCAATCGCAGAATCGGTTCGCGTAGAAGTGTAAGGATCAAAAGGCGGCCGCTCAAAGCCGACACGCTTACCCAAAACGTTGCGCAATTGGATAAAAATGACCACAACCGCCACAAAAGCAAGAATAATTACAATATCAAATTCCATCAATCCAATCCGTCCATTATCTTCACCCCGCCCGCTATTGAGTCTATGGGATAAGTCTTTCCTTAAAAATAGGGGCATTTTCCAAAAAACACCAGAGCCTATCGTATAATTAGCAGAAGCTCCAAGCGCCACACAGGCAAAGGAAAATAATAATTCTACAATTCTTAAATCTTCCGTTCAAGTGAGGCGCTATTTCCTCTAATATAAACCAAATTCTTAATCATGAGAGGATTTTTTGGTGCAAAAATTTTACTCCCCTAAAAGCGGTCGCTTAGGCATTGGCCTATTTGCCATCCTATTGGTTGAAATTTCCGGCTTTATCCTTGTAGCCAAATACATTGGTTTTTTAGCCACCCTAGCGCTTATCATTGCTACTACCCTGCTTGGCCGTCTATTATTACGCTATGGGGGTCTCGCTCTCTTGCGTGATACCCAACAAGATTTGGCCGCAGGCCGTCTACCTGAGCGCCGCATGGCTCATCAAACTTTACTCATTATCGCAGCGATAATCCTTATTATCCCCGGCTTTGTAAGCGATATTTTTGCTCTTTTCTTGCTTATCCCTTGGGTACGCGAAAGCATTTTCCGCTTTTTTCAAAAGCACATCGTCATCATTAACAACCAAACAGAAAAAGAACCGTCTATTATAGATCTTGATAAAAACCAATACCAAGTATGCGACCCACATGCCCCCGAAGCCTCGCCCAATTCCTCCAACAAAAAGGAGCCTCCCGACGGGAATGAAGCTAAGTAGTAAAATGCAAAGACCAAAGCCAGATTTCTTGCAAGCATAGCAACAACATGCTAGCGAGAAGACACGCATCATAATAAACACACATCAAGAAAGTTTCATCATGGCGGACAATACAGAAAAACCCGTAGAAGAAGGCGCAATCTTTAGTATCCTCACTCAATATGTAAAAGATTTCTCCTTTGAAAACCCGAATGCCCCACAATCCTTGCGGCCTCGCGATAAAGCGCCCGCAATTGATATCAACATTAATGTCAACACCAACCCCTTAGGTGAAGATAATTATGAAGTACTACTCAGCATAGCTACTAAAGCGGGCGAAGGCGCCGACCTGATGTTTCATGCAGAACTCATTTACGGCGGCATTTTTTTACTGAAAAATGTTCCTCAAGAACATGTAATGCCGCTATTATTTATCGAATCTCCACGCCTTCTTTTCCCTTTTGCTCGGCAAATTATTGCTGATGCTACACGCAATGGCGGCTTTCCCCCCCTAATGATTGACCCTGTCGATTTCGCGGGTCTTTTCCAACAACGTGTGGAGGCAGAACAAAATAAAGCTGCCAACCAAAACGCTTAACATTATAAGACCTTGAGCCGCAGTTATTCTATAAAGTTACCGCGGCTCTCGACATACCTTCCCCAAAATAGCCTTAACAAACGGGGGCATTAGCAGCAGCGATGGCTGCCATATTCACAATATCACTATCGCGCGCTCCCAAAGGAACGATCTGTACCGAACGATCAAAGCCTAGCAAAATGGGTCCAATCAAGGTAGCGCCTCCCAATTCTTGCAACATTTTACTAGCAATAGAAGCCGAGTGGCGTCCTGGCATAATCAAAACATTAGCAGGTCCTTTAAGACCCATAAAAGGGTATTGACGCATCAATTTAGGGTTTAATGCTACATCTGCGCTCATTTCACCATCAAATTCAAAATCTACCCCTTTGGTGCGCAAAAGCGTAACCGCTTCTTGAATAGATTGAGAGTAGGCCCCTTCCATATGACCAAAATTCGAGCAGGCCAAAAAAGCAAGCCGCGGTGTATAACCCATATTACGGGCAAAATAGGCTGTTTGTTCTGCAATATCTGCCAAAGCCTGCGCACTAGGCGCCTCCTGCACAGCTGTATCTGCAATAAACACAGTGCGATCTCGACATAAAGCGAGAGAAACCCCCATCAAACGCTCCCGCGGGCGCGCCGCAATCACTCGCCGAATATCAGCAAGCCCTGTTTCATAATTGCGGGTAAGACCGGTAATCATCGCATCAGCATCGCCTAGAGCTAACATACAGGCAGCGAAATGGTTGCGATCATTATGGATCATCCGATAACAATCGCGCAATAGCCAACCCTTCCGTTGCATCTTTCCATAAAGGTATTCAGCATAAGCATCATTACGAGTTGAAAGGCGCGCATTCATAATTGAAATGCCCGTGCGCGCAAGATCAATACCAGCAATACGAGCGGTTTGGTCAATCTTTTCCTCACGCCCTACTAAAATTGCTTCACCAAGATTTTGATTCACATAGGCAATGGCAGCACGCATGGTTGGTTCTTCTTCGCCTTCAGCAAACACTATACGCTGCGGGTTTTCACGCACCCGTGCATAAACCGCACGCATGGTTGCAGCAATTGGATTACGACGCGCATCTAACTCACTCCTATAAGAAGTAATATCCTCAATCGGCTTACGCGCCACACCACTTTCCATAGCTGCTTGCGCAACCGCCACTGAAATAGCTGAGAGAAGACGTGGATCAAAAGGGACAGGAATAATATAATTACGACCAAATTTTAAACGATTACCACCATAAGCTTCTGCCACATCATCGGGTACTTCTTCATGAGCAAGGCGGGCAATTGCCTTAGCAGCTGCTACCTTCATAACGTCATTAATGGTAGTAGCTCGCACGTCAAGTGCCCCACGAAACATATAAGGAAAGCACAAAACGTTGTTGATCTGATTGGGGTAATCTGAACGTCCAGTCGCTATAATTGCATCATCGCGGATAAGCGCAACCTCTTCGGGTGTAATCTCTGGTTCTGGATTGGCCATAGCAAAAATAATTGGATTAGGCGCCATATTTTTTACCATTTGTGGGGTCAGTGCCCCCTTAATAGAAACACCAATAAAAACATCAGCCCCCAAAAGGGCATCTTCCAAAAGCCGTTTATCAGTAGCAACCGCATGCGCTGATTTCCATTGGTTCATGCCGACTTCACGGCCCTCATAAACCACGCCCTTTGTATCACATAAAAGAATATTTTGCGCTTTAAAACCCAAGGCTTTGATCAATTCAATGCAAGCAATACCAGCAGCGCCCGCGCCATTGCACACAAGCTTAGTATTCGTGAGATCCCGTCCTGTCAAATGCAAAGCATTCAATAACCCAGCCGCGGCGATAATAGCGGTTCCATGTTGATCATCATGAAAAACAGGGATATTCATGATCTCCCGCAATTGACTTTCAATAATAAAACAATCAGGCGCCTTAATATCTTCAAGATTAATGCCACCAAAAGAAGGACCTAAATAGCGTACCGCTTGAATAAATTCCTCAATTGTTGTGCTATCCACCTCAAGGTCAATGGCATCAATATCAGCAAAACGCTTAAATAGCGCTGCCTTGCCCTCCATTACAGGCTTTGCAGCTAGCGCCCCTAAATTACCTAAACCAAGAATTGCAGTTCCATTTGAGATAACCGCCACTAAATTCCCCTTTGCCGTATAATCATAGGCGCTATTTTGGTCTTCAGCAATTCGCAATACTGGCGCTGCCACACCAGGAGAATAAGCAAGGGCAAGGTCTTGTTGGGTTGCCATGGGCTTACTGGCAACAATTTCAAGCTTACCAGGACGCCCGCGGGAATGAAATTCCAAAGCCTCTCTTACTAGGAGATCAGGGCGATTTTCGTCTTTACTCTGATGCGGGCAATCTTGCGTCATCCTAATCTCTTTCTCCCACGCTAGTTGGGCATTGGTAGCCTAAACAATTCTGACAAACGGCCAATATTCACCTCGGGCGCACATAGCACCTGCAAACCATCCTTACCAGCCTCTTCTTTTGTTCCCTATACAAAACTAAAGCGCACTTTGACAATCTATCTAAAATGCGCGTAAATCATAGACTTGAAAAGTCTTTCTGTATATGAACTTTTAAAAGCATTCCAAAGGCATTAAAAGTCAAAGATCATAGCCATGACAAAAAACATCATACCACAAAATTCTATCAAATCCCCTCGCTTAACTCCGATGATGGTGCAATATAGTGAAATAAAAGCTGGGTATAACGATGCGCTTTTATTTTACCGGATGGGTGATTTTTATGAATTATTCTTTAATGACGCTATTACTGCCTCTAAGATCTTAGGAATCACCCTTACCAAAAGGGGCAAGCAAGGCAATGAAGATATACCTATGTGTGGGGTTCCCGTCCATAGCGCCGATGATTATCTATTCAAATTGATTGAAGCTGGGCAACGCGTAGCTATTTGCGAGCAAGTAGAAGACACTGCCGATAATGACAATGATACCAACCCTGAAAAGCGCTCAGGAAAAAGCCTAATAAAACGCAAAGTTGTGCGTTTAGTCACCCGCGGCACCTTAACAGAAGAAAAATTACTAGAACCCACGCGCAACCACTACCTCATGAGCCTTGTGCGCCTTAAAAATGACGAAGATGCTCCCTTCGGTTTGGCGTGGATTGATATTTCAACCGGGCAATTTAGAGTAGGATTAAGCCATAAATCTCGACTCCTGGCTGATATTATGCGGGTAGATCCGCAAGAAATCATCATGGCACAATCCCTATTCCATAACCCACAACTCAACACGTTAAACCAACTCTTAAATAAAATTATTACCCCCCAGCCGCCAAGCCTTTTTGAAAGCAGCACCGCTGAACATACAATTTGTCGCTATTTCAACCTTTCAACACTCGCAGCCTTTGGAGAATTCAGCGCGCCAGAACTAGCAGCCATTGCGGGCGCCATTAATTATATAGAAAAAACACAAGTCCAAGGGCGGCCGCCCCTCATGCGACCGCGCCAAGAGGATAGCAAAGCCACCCTATTCATTGATTCAGCAACTCGCCTCAACCTAGAACTTATGCGTACAAGCCAAGGCGAAAAGGAAGGGAGCCTCTTCAAAGCTATAGACCGTACAGTTACTAATGCTGGAGCACGGCTTTTAGCCGAACGGCTTTTGGCACCCCTCACTCACCCCCAAACCATTAATGAGCGGCTTGATTCAGTTAGTTTTTTTCTTCAGAATTCCGATTTAGCTCCCCCGCTAGAAACAGCTTTACAAGGTGCACCAGACACATTAAGGGCTCTATCAAGGCTAGTTTTAGGCCGCGGCGGCCCGCGCGACCTTGCAGCCATGCGCACCTCTTTCGACCGCATTGATCAAATCAACCAACTCTTAAACAACATTCTGCTACCACAAGAATTAGCACATGCCCAAAACCTTTTGGCACAAAAGCCAATTGAAGTACATCACCACCTATGCCGCGCCTTGGCGGATGATCTACCACTTTTAAAGCGTGATGGCGGTTTTATCCGCACCCACTATCATAGTGAGCTTGACCAATTGCGAGAATTGCGAGACCAATCGCGCCGCTATATCGCTAGCTTACAAAGCACCTATAGCGAGGAAACAGGTATAAAAACGCTCAAAATCAAACATAATAATATATTAGGCTATTTTATCGAGGTTAGCGCCAATACGGCAGGTGCTCTCAGTAAAGATGAAGCCACAAAAGCCCGCTTTATCCATCGGCAAACCATGGCTAATGCTATGCGCTTTACTACCAATGAACTAGCCGAATTAGAAAGTAAAATTGCGCATGCAGGTGAACGAGCCCAAAAAATTGAAGAAGAAATTTTTTCTCAATTGGTCGCAGAACTGGAAGCACAAACCACCTTCATCCGCGAAGCCGCCCAAGCCTTAGCTGTTTTCGATGTAGCGCGTGCTTTGGCACAATTAGCACAAGAGCAAAGCTATTGCCGACCACAGATTGATAATAGCCTGGCCTTTCGCATTATTGACGGCCGCCACCCAGTGGTGGAACAGGCTTTACGTCAACAGACCGCCCAGCCCTTTATTGCCAATAATTGTGACCTAACCCCAGCAAAAGGTGATCAACAAGCCGCTATCTGGCTCTTAACAGGGCCGAATATGGGCGGTAAATCTACCTTTTTACGACAAAACGCGCTTATCGCTATTATGGCACAGATGGGCTCCTTTGTCCCCGCTGGTTCTGCCCATATTGGTACGGTCGATAAATTATTTAGCCGCGTGGGCGCTTCAGATGATTTAGCCCGTGGGCGCTCCACCTTCATGGTAGAAATGGTTGAAACAGCAACCATTCTCCACCAAGCAACATCGCGTTCTCTTGTCATCCTAGACGAAATTGGCCGTGGTACCGCAACTTTTGATGGCCTTTCCATTGCTTGGGCAGCAGTAGAATATCTTTATGAAATCAACCAAGCACGCGCTATCCTTGCTACCCATTTCCATGAAATGACAGCCCTTTGCGAAAAATTGCCCCGCTTGCATAATGTAACCATGCGTGTCAAAGAATGGCATGGCGAAGTAATCTTTCTACATGAAGTAACAAAAGGTGTGGCCGACCGCTCTTATGGGGTGCAAGTAGCAAAACTCGCGGGTCTTCCTAAAACCGTAATTGCGCGGGCACGTGCAATCCTTGAACAATTAGAAAAAAATGCCCTCCATAATAAAAACAAACTATGCATTGACGATCTCCCGCTTTTCTCTGCCTTCTCAAACTCACCAACACCCGATCCTACCTCCTCTGCTATTACAGACAAGCTACGCACTATCAATCCCGACGATCTCTCGCCACGCGAGGCCTTAGATGCACTCTATCAACTCAAAAAATTGATCAGCCCCATCCAAACAACCTCATAACGCGCATAAGCAGAAAAAATAGCATAAAACCCCGGAAAAGAAGGTGAAAAAACTTGGTGAAACTGGGCTCTTAGCGTATAAGTAAGCTACGTTATTATACTGATTCGTATAAGCCTTTTTACTCTATAAGCTGGCCTAGCTAGAACGCGCACAAACGCAAAACAAACCAAAAGCGCCGCTCATAAACGGCTAAGAGGATAGAATGAGCGAAGAGACAACATCGCAACTCCACCACTATGGTGCCGATTCCATTAAGGTTCTTAAAGGACTTGATGCAGTTCGCAAGCGCCCTGGTATGTATATTGGTGACACCGATGATGGGTCTGGCCTCCACCACATGATATATGAAGTAGTCGATAATGGTATTGACGAAGCTTTAGCAGGCTATGCAAGCCTTATCACTGTAACTTTAGAAGCCGATGGCTCTTGCCATGTGAGTGATAATGGCCGCGGAATTCCCACAGATATTCACACTGGTGAAGGCGTTTCAGCAGCAGAAGTGATAATGACCCAACTTCATGCAGGCGGGAAATTTGATCAAAACTCTTATAAAATTTCTGGCGGGTTGCACGGAGTGGGAGTCTCGGTGGTTAACGCCCTTTCAATTTGGCTTAAACTGCGCATCAAACGTAGCGGCTACATCCACGAAATGTCTTTCACTAATGGAGTGGCCGACACACCCTTACGGGTCACCGGAACCTGTGCGGAAGAAACAGGAACAGAAGTTTCTTTCCTGCCCAGTCCTGACACCTTCAGCCGTACTGACTTTGATTTTGATACCCTTGAGCGCCGTTTACGCGAACTGGCGTTTCTCAATTCAGGGGTCCATATCCTATTAACTGACCGCCGCCACGCTGATATTCGCACTGTTGAACTCCATTACCAAGGTGGTCTTGTTGAATTTGTCAAATATATTGACCAAGCTAAAAAACCGCTTATTGACACCCCTATCACTATCACCAGCGAAAAAGATGGTATGGGCGTAGAAGTCGCTATGTGGTGGAATGATTCCTATCATGAAAAAGTCTTATGCTTTACTAATAATATCCCTCAACGCGATGGTGGTACGCATTTAGCGGGGTTTAGAGGTGCTTTGACCCGTCAAATCAATGGCTATGCTGAAAGTTCTGGAATCGCTAAGCGGGAAAAAGTTAATCTCACTGGCGATGATTGTCGCGAGGGTCTAACAGCCATATTATCGATAAAAGTTCCCGATCCTAAGTTTTCTTCACAAACCAAGGATAAGCTAGTCTCCTCCGAAGTACGCCCCATTGTAGAAAGCCTCGTCAACGAAGCTTTGGCCATTTGGTTAGAAGAGCATCCCAATGAAGCCAAAATCCTAATGAGCAAGGTAGTGGAAGCGGCCAGTGCACGTGAAGCTGCTCGCAAAGCGCGTGAATTGACCCGCCGTAAGGGCGCTTTAGATATCTCCTCTCTACCTGGAAAATTGGCAGACTGCCAAGAACGCGATCCTGCAAAATCAGAGATTTTCATTGTCGAGGGGGATTCTGCGGGTGGCTCCGCCAAAAGCGGGCGCTCGCGCAAAAATCAGGCTATTCTACCTCTACGTGGCAAAATCTTAAATGTCGAACGCGCCCGCTTTGACCGTATGCTATCTTCCGATATGATTGGCACATTAATCACTGCACTTGGTACCTCCATTGGCAAGGATGAATTCTCACCCGATAAGTTACGTTATCACAAAATCATTATCATGACCGATGCAGACGTAGACGGAGCTCATATCCGCACCCTTTTACTTACCTTCTTCTTTCGGCAAATGCCCGAGCTCATTGAACGAGGCCACCTTTATATTGCCCAGCCCCCGCTCTATAAAGTTTCACGCGGCAAATCATTTCAATATATTAAAAACGAGGCGGCATTTGAAGATTTTCTTATTGAAAGCGGCTTAGAAGACACAGTGCTAAAACTAGGTAGCGGGGAAGTACGAGCAGGCGCAGATTTACGCACCTTAACTGAAGATGCGCGCCGTTTACATCAATTATTAAATGACCTCCACCCCCGTTATAATAAACGCCTCGTGGAGCAGGCAGCTCTTATAGGCGCCTTAAGCCCTAGCCCCACCGCCCCACATGAGCTCGCCCAAACGATTGCAAAGCGCTTGGATCTCATGGAAGAAGATATGGAACGTGGTTGGCAAGGCTATGCAAACGATGAGGGGGGATATGTCTTTGAACGTATCTTACGCGGCGTGCGGGAAAGCATTAGTCTTGACCATAATCTTCTAATTTCCGCCGATGCCCGTCAGATCGACCGGCTAGCCCAGCGTTTTATTAGCATTTATGAAACTCCTGCTCAACTTGAGCGCAAAGGACATGCAGAAACAATATACGGTCCCACCAGCCTCTTAGAAAGCATTTTCACCGCTGGCAAAAAGGGCATAAGCCTGCAACGCTACAAAGGACTCGGTGAAATGAACGCTGAACAATTATGGGAAACCACTCTCGACCCAAATGCTCGTTCTCTCTTGCAAGTAAAAATCAACGATGCTAGTGATGCTGATACACTTTTTGCAAAACTTATGGGGGATGAGGTAGAGCCTCGGCGCGAATTCATACAAGAAAATGCTCTAAACGTTGCTAATCTTGACACTTAAAGCTTTTTCCTAAAAAACAATTAAGAATTATAGCCTTCTTATGAGAAACGAAGGCCCTATAAACACACCATCAAACACGTACAGGCGCCGCTACAAAATGCTCATCGCCAAAAAAGCGCAGATAGCGAGCAATCTCTGTTGCTTCACCGGTAGCTTTTTCGGGATTATCTGAAAGCTTTACCGCAGGTCGGCCATTAGCGCAACTTACTTTGCATACCAGAGAAATAGGTTCAAGCGCTGGGTTATCCTGCGGGGCACAGCCCAAAAAATCATTGGTCAAATTCGTACCCCAACCGAAACTCATACGCACCCGCCCCTCAAAATAGCGATACGTTTCTTCAATTGTATCTACATCAAGGGCGTCGGAAAAAATTAATAATTTTTCACGCGGATCCTTACCGTGATCTTTCCACCATTGAATGATACGCTCTCCCCCCGCAATAGGTGGCGCACTATCAGGACGAAATCCTGTCCAATCCGCCACCCAATCTGGCGCATGGCGTAAGAATGCCTCTGTACCAAAAGCGTCAGGCAAAACAATCAACAAATTACCACCATAATAACGATTCCAATCTTGCAAGACTTGGTAGGGAGCTTGGCGTAAAGCACTATCGTCCTCCGCCAAAGCTGCTACCACCATAGGCAATTCATGAGCGTTGGTACCCAAGGCCTCAAGGTCTGTATCCATTGCCAAAAGCACATTTGATGTGCCCGCAAAAGCCGTACCGATCCCTTCTTTAAGCGCTTCCACACACCAACGTTGCCATAAAAAAGAATGCCGACGGCGGGTACCGAAATCTGAAATTTTAATATGCTTAAGCTTTTGTAACCGCTCTACTTTGCGCCATATTTTGGCTTTAGCGCGGGCGTAAAGCACATCCAAAGAAAACCGCCCCATCTTCCGCATCGCCGCACGCGAACGCAATTCATTAATAATCGCAAGAGCGGGAATCTCCCACATCGTGCTTTCAACCCAAGGCCCCTCAAAACGCAAACTATATTGCCCTTCATGACGCATAAGCTCATAATCAGGCAATTGGAATGTCTCCAGCCAACGCAAAAATTCTGGAGAAAAAATCTGCTTACGACCATAGAATGTGTTACCGGCCAGCCAAATCATTTCCTTTTTAGTGAAGCGCAAACTCCGCGCATGATCCAGCTGAGCCCGCAACTCTGCCTCTTCAATCTCATCAGCCAAGCGCACAGTTTTTGTACGATTAATTAACGAAAATGTTGCCCGTACATTTGGATATAGCCCCCAAATCATCTGTATCATCAATAACTTATAAAAATCCGTATCAAGAAGCGAGCGAATAATCGGATCAAGCTTCCACGTATGGTTATAAACGCGTTCGGCAATATCAGTGCGCGCCATGTAAACTCCTATCAAGACAAAAACAGCTAGCAAACAAGCAAACTATACTTAAGCAAAAAGACAATAATCCTAATTCTTATGCTTCTGAAAGCGTTAAGATAATTTCGTGTTGCCCCCCCTGGGCCAAGAACAAAGAAGCGGTAGGATCAGGTAGTTTTTTCCCATCCATGTACAAAGCTCTACTCTTCCCACGCGTGACAGAAATATGATAGGTAGCTTCCCCTACCTGTAAATCTGCTTCATATCCCGGCCATGTTTGCGGTAAATGAGGATCAAGCCGGAGCTGATCGCCAAGAATTTCTAGACCTAAAATTGCCTCACAAGCAGCGCGATAAAACCAACCAGCTGAACCCGTATACCATGTCCACCCCCCTTGCCCGCGCCGCTCTGCAACAGAATAAATATCGGCGGCCATCACATAAGGCTCCACACGATAAAGGTCAGGGTTTGCACCGTGTTTTATAGGGTTAATATTACAGAATAGCTCATATGCCTCTTCCTTCTTTCCCATTTTAGCAAGCGCTAATATAGCCCAAACCGCACCATGCGTGTATTGGCCACCATTTTCTCTCACCCCAGGTGGATAGGCTTTAATATAACCAGGTTCTTTATAAATTTTATCAAAAGGCGGCCAAAAAAGCCGTAACAAACCAGCTTCTTGATCATAAAGCTTGGTAAGCATCGCCTCCATAGCCTGCTCTTGGCGCTCTGGTAAAGCAAACTGGGCAAGAACAGCAAAAGATTGTGCAATCGTGTCAATCTCGCATTCGCTTTGCCCATGTGCGCCTAAAGGTGTTCCATCATCAAAGTAACCACGTCTATACCAGCTTCCGTCCCACCCATGCTCTTCCAAGGCCTTTGCTAAGCACGCAACGTGGTGTTGCCAAGCCACAGCTCGTATCTCATCGCCGCGTTTTTTAGCAAATGGGATCACCTCATCAAGCACGAGCCCCAAAAACCAGCCCAACCACACGCTTTCTCCCCGCCCCTTCACGCCTACTAGGTTCATCCCATCATTCCAATCGCCGCCTAAAATCAAAGGCAAACCATGGGGCCCCGTGCGTGCAATAGCCAAGTCGAGAGCACGCGCGCAATGTTCATAAAGGCTTGCCTGTTCATCAGATACCTCTGGGACAAAATAAGCATCATGCTGCCCAGGCTTTAGCACTTCGCCCATTAAAAAAGGCAAAGTCTCATCAAGAACGGCCACATCATTTGTAGATTTCACATAAAGAGCCATGGCATAACCTAACCAAACCACATCATCGGAAATCAATGTGCGCACACCCGCCCCACTTTGGGGAAGCCACCAATGCTGTACATCACCTTCAACAAATTGCCGCTGCGCCGCATTTAATAATTGATCGCGCGCCAATTGCGGCTTGAGATGACACAAGGCTAAACTATCTTGCAGTTGATCCCGAAATCCATAAGCACCACTAGCCTGATAAAAAGCCGCACGCGCCAAAATACGACAAGCATAAGCTTGATAAGGCAGCCACTGATTAACCATTATATCAAAAGCAGGGTCTGGAGTTTTAACTTGAAGGCCACCAAAAAAGCCGCGCCATTTCTCTTTTTGCTCTTCTAAAACGGTATCAAAAACTGCTGCTCTAGCTTTATCTAATAGAATCTCAGCAGCTGTTTGAGACGTTGCGCTCCCCAAATAAAAAATAATATCACGCGTTTCGCCTGGCTCAAGGTCAAAGTCATAGGCTAAGGCAGCGCAAGGGTCACATCCCCCTTCAATACGATTTGACAGAGGGGCGGCTTGACGAATGGCTTCTGGATGGCGCACCGTTCCAGTAACACCGATAAATTCAGCTCTATCAGTACTCACACTCATGGGAGGCAAAGAGGAAGCTACAAAACTTACATCAAAGGGGCGCTCCAGGTGGTAAGGGTTTCTGACAAAAAGCGCTCCGCGTTCCTCATCATAATGGGATAGAATAAAAGGGGCGTTTTTTGCCCTTATTACACCCAAAACCCATTCTAAATAATTATAAAGTCGCAACTGCCGCGCTGTCTTCCCATGATTACGCACAGTAAGCCGTGATAATTTTACCGGCTCTTCACCCAAAAGTGTATGTGTTAGCTCCAAGGCCAGCCCATCATGATCTACTTGAAATCGCGAGAAACCGAATCCGTGGCAAGCCTCATACAAAGCTTCATCTTGACACTCTACCGCTGAGACAGGTGAAAACCGTTTAAAATTTTGACGATCTACGATATAAAGCGCTTCGCCTGGTCGGTTGCTAACTGGGTCATTGGCCCAAGGGGTAAGTTGGTAATCACGACTATTTTGACTCCAGCTAAAACTTGCCCCCTCAGCAGAGACATGGAAGCCAAACTGACTATTGGCTACTACATTAATCCAAGGATGCGGCGTCGCAGTCCGGCCACGCAAACGAATGATATAATAACCCTCTTCGCTAAAGCCGCCATAGCCGTTCCAAAACCGTAAATCATCTCCTTGTGCCCTTTGATGAGAAGTTTTAGTCGAAGCCTTTAAACCAATTGTAGAAAATTGCTCGAATGGCTCACCCTGAGCAGATGGTATACTATCTGCTTGATAACGAGTTTTAGGCGTTTCTGAAGATAACTTAGGCACCCTTTTGGCTTTTTCTGGTACATCTAAGCTAATATTCTCCATTATACGGATTTGCTCACCCAAAGAGCCACTTTGTGCTTGTAAAACCACCCGCGCGCTTGCAAGCAGCGTTTGAAAACTCTTAATAGATAATTGGTCACGCCGCAGCGTAAAAATATGAGGAGAATCATCCATTTGGGCCGAGTGCTGTCCATAACCTTCGCAAACCCATTCAATCGCACGTTGAGTATCTTGGCTATAAGAAAGACCACGCTCATTCAGCACCACGAGGTCAACCACCAAGCCACGCAAACGCCAATATTCATGGGCTTTTAATAATTCACTCAAAACATTGAGATTGGCCTCATTGTCAATACGCAACAAAACAATCGGATAATCTCCAGAAATCGCCATAGGCCATAAATCCGACTGACAGCCGAGATTCTGATTCAAGACCTCTGCTGCCAAACGCCATGAACGATCAGGATAAATCAATGGCGTTGCCAATTTTTGATAATCCATTGCATCTTTTGGACGAATACCGTTTTGATAAAGCGCCACTTGATTCCGCGTCCATGCCATAGAGAAAGCCCGCTGGAACATATGCGGTTGGCGATAATGACTAATCTGCTGCTCTAAGGTTTCTTTATGCTCAGCAACAAAGGTCCAAAAAATTAGATTCACCTTTTTATGAGCTGGCACTCGAACGCGGCAACAAATTGAGAAAATCGGATCCATGACACAACCTTCATGATGCGAAAATTGATTACCGACATCAAAAATCGCGGGCCGACGGATAGAACGTCCGCGTCCAATAAACATCCGCCGATCTGTCTCTGCTTTAGCCTCACGCACAGCGCCCGCCGCATCGGTAACAAAATGGCACATATAAAGCCCTAGATCTTCGGGCATACGCTTGCGTCGATGTGCAAAAAGCGTGGCGCCATTATCACAAATTTCGGTTTCAATAAATAGGCGTGAAAAAGCAGGGTGCGCTAAATCAGCTTCCATAGGGGCCAAAGCCAATTCAGTATAAGAGATCACCTCAATCACGCGGTCTTGATCCGTCGTGTTAACCAACTCAATACGCCGCCCTTCGCCATCGGCTTCACCTGCGACAATAACTTCTAGCGTTGATTTGATCCCATCTACCGTTTTCACATATTCAGCTTTCACATCGGTAAAAATGGTACTTGTGGCCTCCCCACTCACCCGCGTAGGCTCTGTAGTAGCTGACCACCAACGCTCCGTCTTCACATCGCGCAAAAAGAACATCGAACCTTGTTGGTCCTCACTATAGTCTGGCGAAAAACGCGTTAACGCATAACGACGCCAACGACTATAGCCAGAGCCCTTAGCCGTTAGCATGGTAGAATAAGCGCCATTAGATAAAAGCAGTGTAGCTCGAGAGGCTTCTAACGGTTTGTCTATCACCTGCATAGGCGCGTTTTCAAAGCCACCAGCATCGCTACGCATAGGATTAGCCATCTTAGCGTGGAGAATAGGGATTTGACGCGGTGCCTTTTCTTGTAAGAGAAGCGCTGCTGCCTCAATTACTGGATCACGGTGAAAACGCGCTCGCATGCGCCCCCCAAAGATCACATTATTAATCGCGACAATCGACATTCCGTGATGGTGGGCATAATAATTGCGAATTACGGCATAGGCCTCCCCTTCATGCACCCGTGATGGTGTGAAGTCTACGGCATCATGATAGCCATATTCACCTAAGGCTCCTAGGCTTTGCAAACGACGTAAATTAACTACTGCATCATGCGGCATATATTGGGCTGCTAGAATGCTTGCATAAGGGGCAATCACCGCATTACGCGAAAGGCCGCGTTGCAAGCCAAGGCTTGGTACCCCAAAATTCGAATATTGATAATTCAGCGCTCCGTCTCGCGCATTAAAAGCCGCTTCAGAAATCCCCCAAGGTAGACTGATTTGCCGTGCATACTCAATTTGCCGCCGCACAATCAACCGGTTGGTCTGACCCAATATAGATCCTAAGGGCTCGCGCATGATCAAGGGCGGCATTAAATATTCAAACATTGAGCCAGACCATGATAAAAGCGCGCCTTTCCAACCAACTAAAATCAGCAGACGCCCTAACCGGAACCAATGTGTCGCCTTCACATCGCCCTTGGCCACCGCAAAAAAACTAGCAAGCCGCGCTTCTGAAGCCAAAAGATCGTAACAGCTTTCATCCAATTCATCGGCCTCCACCCGATAGCCTATTGATAAAAGCCTCCGCTTTTTATTTTCTAAAAAATCAAAACGCATATCAAAGGCCAAGCGCCGCGCACGCTCACTCAAATCTTGTAATCGTGAACGCCATATTTCACAGTCAAGCTCTTGAGTAGCGTCATGATTATGAGCTTCACACGTAGCAATCAGCCGTTCTGCCCATGCACAAACACGGTGCGATAGCGCGGTATCAATCTCTTTGTCAAACTCCGCTACCAAACGAAAAATATCCCGTGCTACCAAAGATAAATTAATAGTACGAAAAGTTGCGGTTTCTGGCTCTGCAATTAGAGTAGCCACCGCACGGCCAAAATTTTCCAACCGCTCGCCAATCCTTTGCCGCAAAGGGCGCAACGCCTTCCGATCATCAGGGATCTCCTCAATAGTTTCACGCAAAATTTGCAATCCATCAAAAAGCCCGTTCAAATCGCCCTGAATAAACACTGCAGGCGCTTCCGCCCATTCCTTCAAACCAGAGGATAAAGTAATCAAATGGCCTGCCAAATTGCCTGAATCAACAGTAGAGACATACATCGGCAAAAGTGGCTCAAGAGTCTTTGTGTCATACCAATTATAAAAATGGCCGCGAAACTTTTTCATTTTTTCTAAAGTTAATAAAGTATTATCTACCCGCTCAACAGCTGCAAAAAAGCTCACCCAGCCAAAATCACGAGCTGCTAAAATAGAAAGGAGATACATACCAATATTGGTAGGCGAAGTGCGGGCCGCCACAAGCGGCTCGGGATCTTCTTGAAAATTATCGGGCGGTAAATGATTATGTTCCTCTGTAACGAAAGTTTCATAATAAAGCCAAGTGCGCCTTGCAACTACACGTAAAACAGCTCCATCTTGATCATCAAAGGAGAGCGCCTCTTCATTGCGCAAAGGTTGGCTTACCCCCCAAGCGATCAAAGGTGACAAAAACCATAAAAGTGCAAAAGGTAGGGCCCATAACAAGCTTGCCCGCTGCATCAGCAAGAGCAAAAACACCAAGGCAACCGCAATCATACATGCTGGCCACATCAATTGCATGTAATAAGCAGGCGTATTAGGCGCATTTTTAGTCGCAGCAGCTGTACGCCATTCCAGCAACAAGCGGTGAGAAACAAACATCCGATAAAGAGCGCGTATAATGGCGTCAACCATAAGATAAGCGCTATGCGCCACAAAACTCAAGCGCAAAAGCCCTTCTAACAAGGCTGCCACGAAGGCAGTATAAAGCGCTTGCACCCGCCCGCGCCATTCAACATCGCAGGCACGGGGGATAAATTGCCGCAAAAGCCCAAAAATTGGCGCAATAAAAGCTAATACCAGCAAAAATATCTGCCAAACCAAAGCAGCAAAGGGTGGCAAAATCAACCACCCAGCCAAAAGCGCCATCAGCCATAAAAGAGGATTTAACGAGCGACGCATATTATCTAACATACGCCATCGGGTCGATGCGCCCACTGGTTTGCGGTTTAATAAATAAGGTAGCAGCTGCCAGTCGCCCCGCGCCCAACGATGAAAACGTGCTGCATCCACGGCGTAGCTAGCAGGATAATCTTCAATAATCTCAACATCGGTTGTAAGGCCGGCCCGCATACACCCCCCCTCTAGGAGATCATGACTTAACACACTATTCTCTACCACTCGGCCGGCCATTGCCTGTTCAAACACATCAATATCATAAAGGCCTTTTCCAGTAAAAGTTCCCTCGCCTAAAAGGTCTTGATACGTATCGGAAGTAGCAAAAACATAAGGGTCAATCCCTCGACTAACTGAAAAAATTCGTTGAAATAACGACGTTTCCTCGCCCGTGCTTAAAGAAGGGGTAATCCGAGGCTGTAAAAGCCCATGCCCTTCCACCACCCAGCCTTTGTCTTTATCAAACACGGGCCGGTTAAGGGGGTGGTTCAGTTTACCTACCAAACGGACCACGCTTTCCAAACGTAAGCGTGTATCAGCATCCAGCGTCATTACGAAACGGCAATCCATAGGCAAACGAGGATCGGGCGGGAAATAGCTAGTATCTTGATCCCCGCGCAATAAAAGATTCAATTCATGCAGCTTTCCGCGCTTGCGCTCCCAACCCATCCAACACCCTTCCGCGGCGTTATAAAGGCGGCGGCGATGCAAAAGAAAAAATAGCGGCGCTTCTTCACGTGGATAACGGGTATTAAGAGCATCAATTGCGTTTTGTGCATAACGCAATAAATCCCGATCGTCATCATTTTCTTCATAAGCAGCATCGGCCCAATCGGTCAAAAGCGCAAAATGCACTGCTCCATGCATATTGGAAAGATAGTGCATCTCTAGATTACGCATATGCTCATCCACACCATCGCGCGAGGTTATGAGGGTGGGCACAACCACCATAGTACGCGCTTCAGGTGGAATACCATTTTTATATTCATAACCAATAAGACGTGTAGGCGGCACAAGCCAAGAGACAAGGCTATGAAAAACCCCTAGAGCCGCATCCCAAGCGGGTAAAAGCGTCAAAAAAAGTAAACAAGCACCACTAAAATAAGGAACTCCCGCCGCCTGTAAAAAACAAGCCACCCCCGACAGAATCAACAATGTGAAGCAAACCACTGGCCAGATGATAGCATAAATCCCTAAAGATAAATAGGCACGCATAATTCGCTGAGCAAACGGCATTTTATAAGAGCAACGCTGCTCTAATCGCCCACGCCCCTCGCCTAAGAGATACCAAGCAATAGAAGCTTGGGCCGTGGAAGTAAATAATGCGCCACCATTTTTCTGGTCTGGTTCTATAGGTACTATATCATTATAAGAAACAGCTGACCTAGCTAAAGCAATTGCTTCTTGAGCAACCTTCACCTCGCTAAATGAAGAATGACGAGCGATCTGCTCAATCACGCGCCGATACGCATTCCGCGAAGATAAATCAAGCTGCGAAAAATCGCTACCTTGCTGCAAACAGGCGTCTACATGACTAACCGTCTCAAACCAATCAGTCCATTCCATATCATCAATGGCGCGCAAAGCTTGAATGACCGACCCCATGGTCATTCCGCCCGCCGATTGCCGCCCATGCTCTTCAAGTGCAGCACTTTCCGGCGTGCCGCCAGTCTCCGCCAATTGGTCTTCTAACCAAGCAAGCGCCTTAGTCGAATTTTTTGAAGCGCTGCGCAAACGATAAAAAAGATGATTGGCAAAAGTCGCATCATTGACGAATATTTGCGCTTTAGCAAAAACAGTGGATAGGTGGTT